>JAQIBZ010000116.1 GCA_027858815.1 Desulfobacteraceae bacterium | reverse complement strand
CCATAGTGACCGGTTGCAGACATGGGGTCTCCGGCAATGATCATCCCATAAATCATCAGGCATTGAATAATAGACATCAGTGTCGTTTCTTTGCCCCCGGTGGGATCACCGGAAGTCGTAAACGCTGCACCTACTTTGTCTTCCATCTGTTTTCGGACACTCACAAAATCATCAAATACTTTTTTTAATTCAGCTGCCATTGATCCGAAATAGACCGGTGATCCGGCAATAATGCCGGCAGATTCAATAAAATCATCTTTTGTAACGTTTTGGGTTGTTATGAGCTTAACCGTGGCTCCTTCAATTGAATTAACGCCTTCAGCAATTGCCTCTGCCAGTCTGCGGGTATTCCCCCCTTTTGAAAAATATAATACCAAAACCTGCATTTACCACCTCATGTTTAATTTTTTTATAAGTCCTTTTTCTTTATATCTGCCACTCAACTTTAAAAATCAAAATAATTAAATTCTCCCAATTCAATATCTGAATAAAGCATCCGCTGGCTGAACAGATTGCCTCTATTTAACAAAATTTTAACAACTTCCATTGCCTGAAGAGAAGCAATAAAAACAGGTGTGATTGACGGCACTCCCATTAGCAATTCTGCGTTCATATCCGGATGATTATTTTTATCACCACTATTATCAAACAAGTCGTTATAACCACCATCTTCAGGAAAAATGCTTATGACCTGTCCTTCAAAACCTGCGATTGCACCGTGGACAATCGGAATTTTCTTCTGACAACATGCACTGGTCAGTATTTTACGATCTGCTATATTATCAAGAGCATCAACCACGACATCTGAATCGTTTATAATTTGTGAAGCATTGGAATTATTCAAAGCTGATTGAAATTGTTTGACTGTAACCGCCGGATTAATTGATTTTATATCTGTGGCCGCGACAATTGTCTTATGCATCCCGATAGTGTCAGAATTGGCGAATGCCTGCCGGTTTAAATTACTTTCATCAAAGGTATCCGGATCAACAACAACCAAAGAACCACTCCCGAGTCGCGACAGCATCAGTAAAACATGTCCCCCTAATCCGCCGCAGCCGATAACCGCCACCCTGGCTCTTGCAAGTTTAGACTGCTCTTGTGAATTCAACGTATCATGATTCCGAATATACCGTTGCGGCCATATATCCGATGCCAGTGAAGCAATATATATATCATTGAGCGACCGGTTAAACTTGCCGGCTATTTGACGCGCATCTGATTCATGAATCACAGAGGCTGATCGGCCGGAAGGATCTTCTGAATTAAAAGACCGGGCATGGATTTCTTTTAAAATTATTTCATTGAAACCTGTATTCATTTTATGCTTTCTAATGAAATGATAACACGATAAAATTAAAACCAGAAAATAACGGATTTTAAGATGATGAAAATCGAAATTCACCTGTTTGCATCTTTAGCAAAATATCTGCCGGAGAATGCGAAAAACAAAACATGCATCATAGAGATTTCTGATCATTCAGTGATTTCCGACCTGATCAAAAAGATGACGCTTCCGGACCATGCAATCAAACTGATTTTTTTAAATGGAATCCATGCGAGCAGAACATCTGTGCTCAAAAATGGCGACCGGGTCGGTATCTTTCCGCCGGTGGGCGGCGGATAAGTTATCAGGCAGGGATTACAGTCAAAAAGATATCTGCTTCCGGCTGCAATAAAGATAAAAGATTACCTATTTCATATTGTTTGCCGTCAATAATCAATTGCCTGCAAACCGTTTTCAGCAAAGACTGTTTCGATGTAACGTATCTGAGAAAGTATTTGCCTTTTACGCAAATCCCCTTTTTAAAGAAATCGCCCCCCAGGCCTGATGCGATATGGTTGAATAATTTTAAAGTTACCTGCCCTTTAAGTTTCTTAATCACAACACTTTCCATAGAAGATGTATGTTCGGAACGCATGGAAGACAAAATTCCGCCTTTTCGAAAAACCGCACCGACAAGGCCGGGCATGGCTGCAGAAAGCGCTATAACAGAATCATCACGGACTATTTCAGCATAAAAATCATCCACCACCTTCCCATTTAAAAAAACAGTTTGGACTTTTTCATTCAAATAACTCTCATTGATACCAATCTGGTGAATAAGCAGATCTAAAAGGCTGCCTCCGGTCTGCACGTCTATTTTAAACCCATAGGATAACAATGCAAAAAAAGCAGAGAAGTGATCCTTCTCAATGGACACTTGAATCTTTTGAGTAAAAGAAGTCATATACCAATCAGATTAAAAATCCTGACCCAGAGGGCCAGGCATTGGGTTAAGCCCAAAGGGCATGGTCTACTAAATTGATGATACCAATACTCAATTTTCATAATCCTAATCATCATCATAATCTTAATCCGT
>JAQIBZ010000088.1 GCA_027858815.1 Desulfobacteraceae bacterium | reverse complement strand
GGTATTAAGCCCACGATAAAGAATTGGACGATCAGTTTTGCCATGATGCTTTTAGATATGGACCGGAACATATTGATTTTCCTCCTGCTGAGTCACAATCATAAGGATTAGAATGTTATAAATTGATGGCTTCGCAAAAAGTCCAAATTCTGTGTTGCACTGCATTTTTCGTCACTGCGGAGTAGACTGATTACGCCTCATTCCTCAAAATTTGTGCGCCTTGAATCTGGAACTTTTTTCTTTGCCATCAAAAATAATCAAATAAATCGAATCCATTAATTAATACATTGAATATATCTATGTGTAAATTTAAAAAATTTATTGCCGCAATGACCGCTGTTGTTATTTTCCTCTGCGGTATCATAACGCCTGAAACAGCATCTTCTTTGACAATCAAAGAAGAAGAAGAGCTGTCTGTTGAATTCCTTGAAGCCGTTTTTGAAGCATATGACGTGATTGAAGATCCTGTTATAAATGATTATATCAATAAAATTGGCCAAAAAATCGTATCCGTAATGCCGCCTCAGCCCCTTAACTATACATTTTATGCGGTTCGCCAGGATGTATACAATGCGTTTGCCGGCCCGGCGGGAAATATCTTTATCTTTTCCGGTTTATTCTGCGCACTGGAAAATGAAAATGAGCTGGCCGCGCTGATTTCCCATGAAATTGCCCATGTCGCCTGCCGGCATATTTCCGAAATGATGAAAAAATCAAAAAAAACAAACTTCGCAACCATGGCCGGCGTGATCGCCGGTATTTTAATCGGAATAGGCGGAGCAGCAAGCGTGGGCAGTGCACTGACCATTGGGTCCATGGCTGCCGGACAATCTATGGCCCTGGCCTACAGCCGGGAAAATGAAATGCAGGCAGACCAGATCGGCCGAACGTATCTTCAAAAAGCCGGATACAATCTCAATGGCCTTCTCTCTCTATTAAAAAAGCTTCAGGCCGTGGACTGGTTTGACGGGGAAATTCCAACGTATCTTAAAACCCATCCGGCTACCGAAGAACGAATTATGAACCTTGATAATCTGCTGGAAAACAGAGATGCTCCGGCGATTGAAAAAAATGATGCATTTGAAAAAGCACATACCCGGATGCTGGCGCTTTATGGTGATCCGGATACGGCCTTGCGCCTTTTCAAGGACCGGGTTAAAAATAATCCGGACAATGTTATGGCACAATATGGATACGGTCTTACCCTGAATCGGGAAGGAAATCCTAAGGCCGCAGTCAATCACCTGAAAATCGCATTAAAAAATAATCCAGCTGATGCCGATATCGCCATCGATTTAGGCATTGCCTACTTTCTAACCGGAGAATATCCCGAAGCTTTAAAAACGTTTGAAAAAAAATCAAACTCATCCTTAAACGCTGATATCGGCCGCACATATAAAGGCCGGTCCCAGATGGCGCTCAACCTTTATAATGAGGCGTCTGAAACATTTAAAGCAATCATAGCGGCCAATCCTGATAATACGGACACCTACTTTTTTCTGGGAGAAAGTGAAGGCAAGCTAAACCGGTTAGGCAGTGCCCATTACAATCTGGGGCAATATTACATAAAAACCAAACATCTGCAAAATGCAAAATTTCATCTAAATAAAGCCTTAGAGAATGAAACAATCCCTGAGCAAATAGAAAAGATCAAAAAACAGCTCAAAGACCTGGAAAAGCCCCGCCCTTTTTTTGATAACATCCAGGAAAAGGAAACAGATAGAAAATAGGTTCATTATTAGTGAATTGGCTTGTGGCAATATAAAAAACCGGAAAGAAAAGGTAACCGGCATCAGAGCTATATTTTACCCTATTTCTTCACCCCCTTAAGAAAAATATCCGTGATAAAATGAGGGGAACCACCATATATTGCGTCGGTCAAATTTCTTTTGAAGGGTCGACTTGCTATTGCTATATGCACTGGTGAGAATGATTTTCTCGGTGAGGACTATGGACAGCAATCTGGAAAATTTCCTTTGTTCAATAGCTTACCTCTCGTTAACGTTAATGCAAAATTGCAGCAATCGTTTGCAGGAGAAAAAAATCTATGTATCATTTTATGATGGAGCATTGATTTGCAAGGCTTTGCGCCGTTGCAACTATCACGATGCGACACTACTCGCAATTATCCCTTGACATAAAAACTACACTAAAGTATTATGTCATTCATTCCTCAAATCTATAAACATTGGATAGTTAACTTATAATTAACGTAAACATGTTTGTTTTCTGAAATAGTTTAACAAAAGCTTCCTATAATCGTCAGAGAAGATAGCCATAAGGTTGTCAAGCGCGATTTCCTCAAGCATGCAATATTATTGAGGCCAGAAGTCGGTTTTTGCCAAAACAGATGATTGTGGTTGTTTTGTCGGCTTCATATCAATTGATCTCTGGGCGTTTAGGGCGACGGCAGAATCTTATTCCTCATTATTTCTCTCCTCCAGCTGCCAGCAATTAAGATAATATTTTACACAATATCAATACCTGAATTTAATATTTTATAACAAGAAATCAGTGGGTTGCTGGTTTATATCGCCTGGTTTTTTTATTGTTTTAAAAGAACAGTCCTTAGCGGTACGTTAGCGGCCAAAACCAGGATCATGGTGATGAGAGCCTGTTTAGCAGGCTTTATTCTTTTTACTGAACATTGATCCGACCCCAATGAACAAATTAAAAAACGCTCTATTTATTGATCCGAGTGCTTATTGTCCTTTCTGCTGTTCAGTAGGTAAATGGGACCTAATAACTATTGGGAGTTAATTTGCGATTAACAGGAAATCAGCCCTTAACATATTGTTTTTAAATTATTCCTGAACAGGCGCCATTAATTTTTAAAAAGGTGATTTATGAAAAAAAATCTATTTGCTTTAATTGTTTTCGGTATTTCTTTTTTTATAGTGGCTACAGGATCTGCGGCCAATTTGTTTGGTCCCAATGTGTATACCCGCACAACCGGTGAACCGAATACCTATTCCGAAACGTTTGAATCAGTCCCCGGAGAATATTATCTGTTCATCACAAATGGCGATGAAAATGGAAACAATAGAGTTTCAAGTGCCAGTATATATATTAATGATGATTTAATTTTTGAACCGAACGATTTCCACCACTACACCGATATTTTAAAAGCACCGGTTCAATTATCAGAAATTAATACGATTATATTAAATCTCAGCAGCACTCCCGGGTCTTATCTGACCATTGAAATCAAAACATATTGTCCATTGATATTCGGCCCCAGCCAATTTGTCAGGACCAAAGGCAAACCGAATGTGTATACGGAAACATTTATCGCCACCCCTGGTGAAGGATTTTTGACAGTTATTAATGGGGATGACGACGGCAGCAACAGGGTCAGCAGTGCTTTGATTTATGTCAATGGTCTGGAAATTTTTGAACAAAAAGATTTTAAAAATAAAGACTATCTTCTTGCAGCCGCATTAGATTTATCCGCAACCAACTCGATCACGGTGAAACTTTCCAGTACTCCGGGGAGCTATTTAAATATTGAATTTTGCCAGAACCCGCCCACTGTGGATTTGAGCGTTATGCCGGATACCATTATAGAAGGCCAATCCGCCGAGCTTTCATGGATATCTGATTTTGCGCTTGAAACATCCATAGATAATGGCATAGGCGATGTTGTCTTAAATAGCTCCATGACAGTCTCACCAATAGAAACTACCACCTATACAATTACGGCATCCAATGTCGGGGCATCAATGTCTGACAGTGTGACCCTGACTGTCATTCCTTTACCGCGAGTGACTCTGACAGCCACCCCTTCGACTATTATTGAGGGACAAAGTTTTGATCTTTCCTGGACATCTCTGCATTCAGACACGGTTGTCATCGACAACGGAATTGGTGAAGTTGAATTAAACGGTACAATACCGCTGTCACCAGTCGTTGACAAGACGTACATAGTCACGGCCACCGGCCCCGGGGGGACAGCTACCGCAAGTGTTTTTGTTACGGTTATCCCATTGCCGGAAATAACTGCTGCGGTCAATCCGGCAACAATTATTGAAGGTGATTCGTGCGAATTATCCTGGACATCGGAAAACGCGGATACCGTTGTGATCGACAACGGCATCGGAGATATTGCGGTAAACGGATCAATGTTTGTTTCTCCTGATGAAACCACTACCTATACGTTTACGGCAACAGGCCCGGGAGGCACGTCAACAACTTCTGCAATCGTGACGGTTTATCATATTCCGACCGTAACGTTGAATGCCGATCCGGATACAATCCTTGAAGGCGGATTTTCGATTTTAAGCTGGACCTCCGAGCATGCGGATACGGTAATTATCGATAATGGTGTCGGCATGATCGGACCAAACGGTTCGACAAGAGTATCTCCCTCAGAAACAACGAACTATACCATAACCGCAACCGGTCCCGGCGGTACGGCGTTTGCTTCGGCAACAGTAACCGTTAGACCGCAGGGTGTATTTACAGAAGACAATTTTGAAGAAGGTACCTTGGAAAACATTGAACCTTATGACAATTCTCTTCAGCTTACTGCCGGCGTCAACACCCTTCCGTTTATCTGGATCGCAAATTCAGGCCAAGGCACAGTATCCAAAATCAACACGATTACCGGTGAAGAGCTCGGCAGATACCGGACCGGTCCGTCAACCGGAACCAATCCTTCCCGCACGACCGTGGATTCCGTGGGCAATCTATGGGTCGGGAACAGAAACACGGCGTCAGCCACCAAGATCATGTTATATCCCCGAGACAAGAACGGTGACGGGGTCATCACTACGTCTACTGGTGCAACCAACATATTGACCTGGGGACAGGATGAGGCCATTGAATTTTATCTTCCAGCACCCAGCGGTGTGAGAGCAGTCGCCATTGATTCTAATGATAATGTTTGGCTGGGCGGATATGATGATTACATGTTGTTTTATTACGACGGTCATACCGGTACAAAACTAAAAACCATTAACAGCGGTCGTAGATGTTATGGCGGTCTTGTTGATAAAAACGGTACTTTGTGGATTTCGGCAAGAGGGCACAGTGGCCTGACAAGGGTTGACAATCCGAATGCCGGGACATCGTTTAATCCTGAAGGCACACACACGCTCTCGTTTATTCGAGCAGACGGCGATGTTTATGGAATAGGCATTGATACGGAGGGATATATTTATTCAGCAGGGTATTCTTCAAGAAGGATTCGGAAATATGACCCTGTAAATAAACGGTGGATTTTTCAGAAATACACTGGTGGATATGGTAGAGGTGTTGCTACAGATTCCAATGGAAACGGTTGGATGGCCATATCCTCTCACAATAAAGTTTTCCGGTTTGATCTTGCAACAGGGAATATATTAAATCAAATTCCGGTTGGTAATCACCCAACCGGCGTTGCGGTCGATTCCGAGGAAAAAGTATGGGTAACCTGTCGCTATGGTAATAGCGTCCAGCGTATTAATCCGACTACAAATTCTGTCGAGTTTACACAAACAGGCCACCCTGATCCTTACAATTACAGCGATATGACCGGCTTTATATCCCGGAACATTACCTCCCAAAACGGCAGTTGGTCCATCGTCTATGACAGTGAATTTGAAAACACTCCATGGGGTATCGTTTCATGGCACAGCTATGAACCGCCCGGAACCCGTATTAAGGTCAAGGCCCGCACTTCAAATGACGAGTCAACCTGGTCCCAATGGGAAGAAGCAGAAAGCGGTGTCATTATACCGGATTTGCCGGATGCCCGCTATATTGAAGTTAATGTGACATTAACTATTCAGGAAGGTGATGAATCGCCATTATTGTATGATCTTGCCATCTTATCGGTATGGGACGGATTTTCCAATACGTCTCCGGAAATCACGTCCGAGCCGGTTATTGAAGTGGAAGAAGGCCTGGATTATCTTTATCAACTCGATGTCATTGACAATGAAGACGCAGACTTTTGCTATACACTTGAAATAGCGCCGGACGGCATGGACATTGATGAAACATCAGGTCTCATCTTCTGGTCTCCAGATGCTTACACGGCCGGAGAATACATGGTCTCGGTCAAAGTCACCGATCCTGTCGGTGCTTATGATCGACAGTATTTCACATTGAGCGTGGTAGACACCATGGAATGCAATGGCGGAGAAGAACGCGTGTGCGGTGTCTCAGTTGGTACCTGTGAAATGGGCATGCAGACCTGTGTAAATGGTGTATGGGACGAATGTGTGGGATCTGTCGATCCGCAGCTGGAAATCTGCGATGGTCTGGACAATAACTGTGACGGCTTTATTGACGAAGGCGTCACACCTCCGCCGGCGGATAAACAATGCGGAGTTTGTGCCGGCGCAACAAAAGTATGCGGCGGTGCAGACGGCTGGCAGGAACCGGATTATACCCAAATTGCCGGTTATGAAATTGCAGAAACCACTGTTGACGGTATTGACAATGACTGTGACTGTCAGGTGGATGTAATAAAAACCCAGGTTCCGGATCTTGTGGGCATGTCCCAATGGGATGCGGAAACCGCCCTTACCGATGCTCAGCTTGTTGTCGGCGTATCAAACCATGCCTACAGCCAGACCATTGCCGAAGACCATGTGATCACCCAGGAGCCAGCAGCCGGTTCGGTTGTGGAGGTTGGAATCAGTGTTGATCTGGTGGTGTCCCTGGGAGTACCCAAGGTCGAGGTGCCGGATCTCACCGGCATGTCCCAAACGGATGCGGAATCAGCCATCCTTGCCACCGGGCACCTGATCGTGGGGGACCTGGCCGAGGTTTATATTTCTTCACAACCCGCCGGGCAGGTGTTTTCTCAAACCCCTTTGCCCGGAATGATGGTTCCGTATGACACGCCGGTGGATATGAATATTTCATTGGGCGCATGGGGCGGAACAGACGAAACTCCGCCGTATGTGAACCTTGGACTGTCTGATGACAATGTCAATATCGGAGAAACCGTCACTATTTTTGCCTGGACCGGTGATGATGTCGGCGTTGTCGACCAGAGCCTGACGGTGAATGAAGACCCGCTAACGGTAGTCGATGGGCAAGTTGTTTACACGGCTCCGTCTGCCGGTTTTTATACGGTTGTGTTGAGCGCATCCGATGCTGCCGGGTATACAACAACAGACAGTAAAACATTTGTGGTATTTGATCCTTTTGACACCACGCCACCGACCGCCACCCTGTCTGAAACTGACTGCGCGGAGGTAACGGACCTTTATGATGTCATGGGAGAGGTGTCCGACACCAGTGGTGTGATGTATTCACTGTATTGCCGGCCATACGGTACAGGCAGTTGGAAAAAGTTTGCCGAAGGATCCGGCAACAGCTTTACCGGCACCCTCGGCACGTTTGACCCGACGATCCTGAAAAACGGGGTATACGAACTTTTGCTGTATGCCCAGGACTTGGCCGGAAACACAGCCTATGACCAGGGCTGCGCCCTGGTGGACGGACAATTGAAAGTCGGGCATGTGATTCTGCCGGGCATGGATGTTAACATCCCGAACAACGGTTTTCCCCTGGCATTGGAACGCGAATACGACAGCCGGGATACAACCGGTGATTTCGGACCCGGCTGGAGCCTGCCGTCTTCTACGGTCAAGCCCCAGACCACCCGGGAACTGGATGCCGGATGGGCGGAAGAAATTGGCGGCGGTTTTTTAACCACCTATTATTTAATCGAAAAATACCGTCATGAAGTGGTGATCCGGTTTTCCGATGAAGAGACCCTGCGGTTTAAAATGGATGTCAATCCCAAATCCAGCGTCCTTGTTCCAATTATCAACCACTCAAATTTAAGTGCAAAATTTGTAGCCATTGACGGTACTGAGGGAACCCTTGAAGCATTAGGCGTGGCGAGCAGCAGCCTGATGCTCACCACCGGAAACGATCTCATGCAATGGGGAACAGACCCGTTCGAACCAGAACGGTATCGGTATACCCGGCCGGACGGCACCCAATACATCCTTCACATGGAAAACGGAATTGAAAGCATCACGGATGTGTACGGCAATTCCGTTGCTTACAGTGATGCGGGCATTACCCATTCATCCGGCGCAAGCATCGCCTTTACACGAGGCGTGGGCAACCGGATCGAAACCATTACCGATCCGTTCGGTTTAACCATTGAATACCATTATGATGAAAACGGCATGCTCGAACAGGTGATTAAATCAGGCACCGAGCCGTTTGCCGTTCGAATGATGAACAAATATGCCTATGAACAGGGTATTTTTGAAAAACCGGTCTTAAAAGATATTAAAGCACCGGACGGAACCATTCTGGGACAGTTTGAATATGACGCTACTGGCCGAATGATAGGCCTGGTTGATGCGGATAACAGAAAGATCATCTATGGGTTCGATGTTCCCAACCATATCCAGGAGATCACGGACCGCCGGGGTTTTACCTCAGTGTATGAATATGACAATGTGGGCAATGTTACCAAAAAAACCGACTCGGACGGGCGTGTTTCTCTTTGGGCCTATGATGAAAACAACAATAAGACCTCTGAAACCGATGCCTTGGGCAACACCACATACTGGACGTATGATGAATCCGGCAACATGCTGACAGAAACCGACCCGCTTGGAAATACCACCACGTATACAAACAACGATCGGAATGACGTGCTGACGCAGACTGATCCTAACGGGAACATGATTGCTAATGTTTATGATGCACTGGGCAACCTTTTGGAAAAAACCGATGTCCTTGGCAATGTCACGGCATATACCCATGATACCAAAGGCAATGTGCTCACGGAAACCGATGCACTGGGCAATGTCACAACATTTGAATATAATTTTTACGGCCACCGGACCAAGGAAATCGCACCCAACGGCAAGGTTACCGAATGGTCCTTTGATCGTTACGGAAACGAACTGAGCGAGTCTGTCTCCCGGACCATGGAAACCGGTGAAACGGTGACTATGACCACCACCAATACCTATGATATCCGGAACCGTCTCACCCGTACGGTTGATCCCATGGGAAATGAGACCCGGACCGAATACAATTATCTGGATAAAGAATCCCGGATCATTGATAAAAATGGTGCGGAGACGCTGTTTGAATACGATAATAACGGCAAGCAGACCGCCATCCATTATGCAGACGGTACCTCCATGCTGACTGCGTATGACGGCGAAGGTAACCGCACATCCACCACAGACCGGGCAGGAAGAATAACGAATTTTGAATATGATAAAAATAACCAGATGACTGCTGTGATCCATACGGACGGCAGTTCTTCTGAAATGGTGTTTGACGATGCCAGTCGCATGAATGCCACCATTGATGAAAACGGCAATCAGACGGATTTTGTTTATGATGAAGCCGGTCGCAGGAGTGCGGTTGTTGACGCATTAGGCAATACCGTATCTTTTGGATATGATGCAGCCGGAAACCAGGTATCCATGACAGACCCCAAGGGTGCGACAACAACTTATGAGTATGATGGATTGAACCGCCAGGTGAAAACCATCTATCCTGACGGCACATTCTCTGCAACCGGGTACGATGCACTGGGACGGAAAGCAACTGAGACAGACCAGGCCGGAAATGTTACTCTTTTTGGGTACGATGTGGCCGGAAACCTTGTGTCAGTAACGGATGCTTTCGGAAATCTTACTGAATATACATACGATGAAGTCGGTAACCGGCTGTCTCATACCGATCCCAATGGGAATACGGAATACTGGACCTATGATGATATAGGCCGTCAGGTGTCTCATACGCTTCCGCTTGGCATGAGCGAATCCTGGATGTACGATGCTGTAGGCAACATGACCTCCCATACGGACTTTAATGGTGATACGGTCATCTATGAATACTCACCCTGTTGTGGCAGGTTGACGGAAAAAATATTCCCGGACAACAGCTCGATCAGCTATACATATTTGGGTGACGGTAAGCGGGAAACCGTAACCGACAGCAGAGGGATCACACAGTATTTTTATGACAGCCGGGGCCGTTTAGCATCGATAACAGATCCGGACGGGAGCATTATCTCTTACACATACGATCCCAAAGGAAACCGCACTTCTGTGACCGTAGCCTCCGGTACCACCACGTATACGTATGATGCGTTAAGCCGTTTGGCAACAGTGACAGACCCGGATGGCGGGGTTACTGCATATACGTACGATAAAAACGGCAACCGGGAACAGGTAGAAAATCCAAACGGTACCATTGCTGCTTATACGTATGATAGTTTGAACCGGCTCACGTATCTTGAAAATCGGAAATCAAATGGCGATATAATATCAAGTTACTATTACACCCTTGGTCCTGCCGGAAACCGGTTGAGCGTATCTGAAAACACGGGCCGGGAGGTGAATTATACATATGATGATATCTATCGGCTCACGCAGGAGGAAATCCTTGATCCGGCAAACGGCAATGAAACCATTGCCTACACTTACGACGGCAAGGGTAACCGGTTGAGTAAGACCGATTCGTCCGGAGTGATTTCTTATAATTATGACATCAATGATCGCCTGTTGACGGAGACCGGCCCGGCGCATGTTTATACGTATAGCTACGATAATAACGGCAACACCATTGCCAAATCTGCTGCCGGAGAGTCCATAGCGTACGATTATAATTTTGAAAATCAGTTGACCGGCATGGAGACCTTGTCTTCAAGGGCTGCTTACCAGTACGACTTGGACGGAATCCGGGTGGCGCAGGATGTTGACGGGGCTGAAACAGCTTTTATCGTTGACAAAAATAGACAGTACGCGCAAGTATTGGAAGAAAGAGACAATCTCGGTTCTTTGACAGTTCAATATGTGTACGGCGACGATCTTGTCAGCCAGAAAAGGGCGGGTGTTGATTCTTATTATCACTACGATGGCCTCGGTTCCACTCGGGCGTTGACCGATAGTTCTGAATCCGTGACTGATACTTACACGTACGAAGCGTTCGGAAGCCTGATCAATAGCACCGGCACCACGGAAAACAGTTATCTGTTTACGGGAGAACAATACGACCCCAATGCCGGGTTCTATTACCTGAGGGCAAGATACTATAATCCCACCATCGGCAGGTTCGTGACTGTTGATCCTTATGCAGGTAAGACGTCTGATCCGGTAACGCTTCATAAATACATGTATGCGAACATGAATCCCGTCATGTTTGTTGATCCGAGCGGGGAATTCTCGACCTTAACTACTATTGGTGCTTCACTTGCTATAATGGGAGGACTTACAAATTTAGGAACCCAAAGCATCTTAACATCATATGGAAAGAGAGGGATTACTAAATGGAGGGGGAAATTATATATAGGAACTCGTGGTGCAAAAATAGGGCGGGCGGCCGCTGGACTTATATTTGCTGATCTTCAATCGGAACCTCCAAAAGGATTGAAAGCATATCATTCAAAATTTGCTATTATTATGGCTGGTTTATCAATAAGCGAGCCAACAAGGACTGGGGGGTCTATTGGAAGTATAGAACTGAAAATCCCAGCAATTTTTGAAGGACCTAATTATCTTTGGGGACCTGTATCTTTTATTTCATTAACTGCTGCCTTTACAGATAAGGGGAAATCTTTAACCACGGTTAGTGTTGGTTATGCTTATGGAACTTTAGGTATAGATTCGGTTGAGGGGTGGGATTTCGGTTTTGATATGATGTTTGGTGCGTCTATGTGCGTAAGTGGATGCAGGTAAGTGCTTTATTTAATTATATTGGTCAAGTTTATATTTGAAAAAGATACCTATAAAAATAAATATTAAATTATGAATAGCTTATCTAAAATTAATATATCTTCTGATTTTTTAGAGACTTCTTTGTATAAGTTTTTTGCACTTATTTTTTCATTATTTTTATTGTGGTGTATTATTATGGAATTAGCAGAGCCAATAGATTTCAAAAGTCTGGTTTATATGGTTATTTGTCTAATTCTTATTTGTTATCTTATTAGGTTCTTTTGGATTACGAGGGTAGTCAGGTTGGATGAATCTTTTTTTTATGTGTCAAATTTTCGAAAAGAAATAAAGGTTCCAATAAAAGCAGCAATGTCGGTTGATCAAGCATTATTTATGAAAATTTCGAAACCAGCTCCCATCATGATTAAATTCAATTCGCCTAACAAAATTGGAGAAAAAATTCTCTTCATTCCAAATGAAAAGGCTTTTGAGTCTAAAGATTTTATTCAAGAATTAAATAATATTATTTTTGAGAATCAAAAAACATGTCCGGGGTCAATGTCCGGGGTCAAAGCTTGAATTGTGAATTAAGTATTGACATCCGGCGTGTAATATTTTACTAAAATCATTATGAGCAGGGCATGGCGAATTGAATATGAAGGCGCGTACTATCATTTAATGTCCCGGGGAAATGACGGGCAGGATATTTATCTTTCCGATGAGGACCGGCGCCTTTTTTTAGAAACGTTAGCCGAGATGGCGTCTCGGTTTGAGGTGGATATTTTCGCCTATGTTCTGATGTCGAACCATTATCACCTCCTGGTGCAAACCCGTCTTGCGAACCTGAAGAAGGCCATGCAGTGGATGGGCAGCACCTATACCCGCCGCTTTAACAATTGCCACGGCAAAACCGGCCACCTGTTCCAGGGGCGCTATAAAAGCATTCTGGTTCAAAATGATGCCTATGTCATGCAATTGTCCTGCTATATCCACCGGAATCCGTTACGGGCAGGGATCGTTAACCGCCTGATAGATTATCCCTGGAGCAGCTACGGGGTATACGCATATGACCAAAAGCGCCCGGAATGGCTGTCCACGGAATTGATTTTGTCTTACTTTAAAAATCCCATCCCCCAGAAGCAGTATCGGGAAAAAGTGCAACGTTATGCCGCAGAGGAAAAGCGACTGCTGGAGGATCTCCGGCACAGTCTGATCCTGGGGGCTCAGAATTTTGTGGAAGAAATCCGCCGTCGATTTCTGCCGGACACTCCGCATAAGGAATTTCCCCAGCAAAGACAACTGGCCGGGGATTTTCATCCGGAAGCGTTTCTTGTCGGCATTTCAAAAGCCCTTCAAGTTGATCTGGACCGATACATTTCTTCAAAACGTCTCCGGGGAGCGGATAAACAAAATCGTGATTTAATGGTTTATCTGTTGTGGAATACCGGCCGGCTGACGAATGAAGAAATTGGGAAGCTTTTTGGAAAGAGCTTTTCCGCCGTGAGCCACAGTGTGAAGTCATTTAAGCAAAAACTGGATGAAGATAAAAAATTAAAGCGTCAGTTTGAGCAACTTAATTCACAATTCAAGCTTTGACCCTCATTCCTTAAAAGATGGAAAAACAAAATGCAATTATGCTAGTCCAGGAGTTGGTGGTGGCATTAGCTTTAAATTAACATGCTTTACATATGATTCCACTTGTTATGATTAATAGTGATTGTATTGAAGTAGCTATTTTTTTAAATAATATAGGGGCTTATTAATGTTTGAATTAACATGTGTTGTCTATATTCTAATATCAGCTCTTGTTTGTTTTTTTATCGCCAAACATGAAAAGAAAAATCCTTATCTATGGTTTTTAATCGGGAGTATTTTTGGCTTTCTTGCCATAATATATTTGATCTTTTACCCTAGTAATATTGATCCATCGGCTGATAAAAGAATCAAATTCTTAATCGTAATTTTCTTGTTGGCCTTTCTTTTTGGGCTTTGTGATAAATATATAATGGGAATATTTTTATAAGATCATGATTGATTATTCACTAATACGGTATGCCTTAATAATCATTAATTTATTTTCCATAATTACTGTAATTCTTATTGCAAAATCCAGAAGACTAAACATGTATAGATGGATATTTTATGCAATTTTTTTTAATGTATTTGCATTATTTTATTTAATTCTATCAGGGATATTTAAGAGAAAAGACAATATCGTGTGAGTGGTGTCGGGCAATTAAACAGTTCCTGTACTTGAATTATAACCCGTTCCCCAAATAATCATTCAAACAACGGCGGTTATTATTTTTTCTTTTAACCGCCGTTTCTGTTTTTTGTCCAGGAGCACAACAAAAAATCCCTTCCTGTAAAATTTTTTACAAAGGACCATTCATGGAAATCGGCTATCATCATGCATTAAAAATCCTGCTGGAAGAATAAAAGAACCTGATCACAACCATTGATTTTGACAACCAGGAAAAAGCAAAAAGCATCCGGGAAGGATTAGAATATCTCTGCTACCCGTTTAGAGAAGACCTGTCAAAATTTGTGCGCTCACCCCTGCGAGATGAAAATGATCCGGAATTTTTTCTTTAACTGCGATTTTTGAATGACTCAGTTGAACAGACATTTTTTAAAATTTTAATTCGCAAAGTTGAAATCCATCCTTCCAATTTTGACAAAACAGACACAGATTTTTTAAAAAATAAAATCCGATTTTTTGCAGAAAGCTTGAAACTTCTACCCCATCATTTTTAAAAAATCCCACCCCAAAAACATCAGCGGTTAAAGAAAAAAAGCAAAAAACCCTGGTAAAATCCTGCCGATAATCCGCCCCTCTTTCACCTAAAAAACCGCCTTTAAAAGACAAAAAAAGAAAACTCTTTAATCTGACACACACCTGTCGCCACTTGTACACCCGATGCCGAACACGCAAAAAAGCTGTTGAAATACCTAAACCTTTATAATACTAAGGGAAAAATCCGTACACAATCACCAAGGCTTAAAATATACCTTTTGATCGATGCCAGCGAGTGCCAATTTGTAGCTAAAAACGGCAGTATTGCAGAAATTTTAAGAAGCGCGGAATATCGATAACTTTCATCACCGTTTTCTGATTTTCCGGCATACAAGATATTGAGATTGGTGACCGTTTATACTATGCCGTCGAAATCCGACTTTTGTCGATGCCATTAACTCTTATCAAAATGCGAAAACTTCATTGAAAAATTTCCCCGGCCCTGGGAAGAAGATCTCAAGGCAGTTGCATAACCGAACATTTTTGACAGCGAAACGCTGGCCGCAATAATCTGGCTGTCGGCTTTTGATGAAATAGACTCAATTTTTCCGCCCCGGGAATTTAAATCACCGATCACCTCTCCCATAAAAGATTCCGGCACAAACACCTCAACATCCATAATCGGTTCAAGCAAAAAGGGAGCACCTTTTTTAAATGCTTCACGACAGGCCATGGATGCACTAACCGTGTATGCCAGCTCTGTACCCTGGGAGTCCTTGTAACTGCCGCCGGTCAGAACGGATTCAACATCCACCACCGGATACCCCATCAAATCACCATACTCCATGGCATCCGTAACCCCTTTTTCTATGGCGGCCATAAACGTTTCAGGAATAAGACCCGGGTCGATTTCTGATTTGAAACGACTGCCGCTGCCGCGGGTCAGGGGCCGGAGCTTGATTGCGACTTCGGCAAAATGCCGTTGACCGGCAACTTCTTTATCAAATACGGCGGATGCAGAAGCTTCTTTGGCCAGTGTTTCCCGATAAACCACCTGGGGTTTGCCGATATTCACATTGGTATTAAACTCCCGCTGCATCCGGCTGGTAATGATTTCAAGATGCAGTTCTCCCATCCCGGATAATATGGTCTGACCGGTATCTTCATCCTGCTTTACCTGAAGCGTGGGGTCTTCTGCCATTAATTTTTCCAGCACCTGATCCAGTTTCTCCTGATCATTATGGGTTTTGGGCTCCACTGAAATTGAAATTACCGGTTTGTGAAATTCCATTTGTTCCAGCAACACCGGAGAGGCTTCATTACAAAGGGTTTCACCGGTGGATGAGTCTTTAAGGCCCACAACACCTACGATACTGCCGGGATCTGCTGAATCCACCCGATCCCGTTTGTTGGCGTGCATCCGCAAAATTCGTGAAACTTTCTCATTTTTCTTGCGGGAAGGATTGTATACATCCACCCCGGCCTTCAACTGTCCGCTGTAAACCCGAACAAATGATAATTTTCGGCCTTCCATCATGGAAACTTTAAAAATCAATGCTACCAGAGGGGCTTTTTTCTTTGCCGTGCATTCCACCAGTTCACCGGTTTCCGGATGATGCCCCTGAATCGGCGGTACATCAAGCGGACTGGGCAAAAACTTGACAACAGCATCCAGCAGTGGCTGCACGCCCTTATTTTTCAATGCAGTTCCGCATAAAACAGGAACCAGTTTTAGCTGCAATGTTGCTTTTCGAATGACTGCCCTCAGCTGATCGTCTGATATGGCGGCCTCTTCCAGATATGCTTCCATAATCTCGTCATCTACTTCCGCAACCTGTTCAACCAGCTTGTCCCGGTATTCCTTCGCCTGATCAGCATATTTATCATCAATATCGCTTGTTTGAATCTCCGCATTGGGATCATCGGAATCCCATATAATCTGCTTCATTTCAAGCAAATCAATGACCCCGGTAAAACTATCTTCCTGCCCGATGGGAAGCTGTAATAGCAGGGGATTCGCATTCAAACGCTGGGTGATCATATCTACGGTCCTGAAAAAATCAGCGCCGATACGATCCATTTTATTAATAAACGCCATCTTGGGTACCAGATATTTATCCGCCTGATGCCAGACCGTCTCAGACTGCGGTTCAACACCACCCACCGCACAGAACACACCCACCGCACCATCTAAAACCCGCAAAGAGCGTTCCACCTCTATGGTAAAATCCACGTGGCCCGGGGTATCAATAATCTGAATTTCACTGTTTTTCCAGTTACAGGTGGTGACCGCTGAGGTAATGGTAATCCCCCGTTCCTGCTCATCCGGCATCCAGTCCATCACCGCTTCGCCGTCATGGACTTCACCAATTTTATGGGATCGACCGGTATAATAAAGAATCCGTTCGGTAACGGTTGTTTTTCCCGCATCAATATGGGCAATAATGCCGATATTCCTGATTTGACTGATTTGATTATTTTTCATCTGATTAAAAGCATATCCGCATTTAAAGGGAACCGGATGTCAATATGACCGGATAATGTTTCCGCCTCCTGTCCCCCTATTAATATTTTGACCTGATCCACCCCGTCAACATTCAGCACCAGGGTGTTTACAATTGAATAAATGGTCATCAATTCCGAAAGGATACCGCCCGAATGCGATACCGCAATCTCCCGGGTAAAATCAACATAAGCTGTTTTTTCATCAATATAGATTGCTCTGATTTCCGTTGCCAAAGGCATTGTTGGAACCAGCCCACTGTGGGGCCCCTGAATCAAAGCATTCATAATCTGTCGGCAAAATAGTACCGGATCACCGGCTCCGAGACCGTCTCTTTCCTCACCCAGAAGGTATTGATTATTATTATCAGCAAAATACAGGTATACCGGAAAATCGGCAACTGCCTCCAAAGCGTTATTCAAAAACGGCGCTTCAGTTTTCCCGGATGCTTGTTGTTCATTCTCCGGAGCGTTGAACGCAAATAAATTCACTCCGGTCAAAACCCACCAGCAAACCAGTACGGCAACAGCAAGAACCTGATTTCTATAATTTAACATATTCTTTTACAGCCGCATGAGTTTTGATGCTCTCGTAAAAAGTCGAATTCCGACGGCAAAGTATAAAAGTTCAAATTCAAGGCGCGCAAATTCTGAGTGATGATTCGTACTTAGCGTACTTTAAAGAAACGAAGAATGCAGCGCAACAAAGAATTTGGACTTTTTACGAAGCCGTCAGTATTGATGGTCCCGTAAAAAGCAACAGGTAGCTGATAAGTTTTACCTGCTATTAAAATCTAAGTATTCTATGCAAGTAAAATTTTTCTGTCAATTTAATAAAATGCCAGTGTATTTTAATTTTATTCTTTTATTCTTTTGTTTTTTTAAAATGCCAACAGGAACATGCTTGACTTTGTATTTTTTTTCATGTTTTATATCTTTTTTTCTTTTTTTAAGATGCCCAATTTGTTTTGTTTATGAATTTTATGTACAAAGACCCTGTTTGAATTAATTAATATGCATTAAAAAACGATATACACTTGAAACAATATATTTTCCGGCTCTGTTTCTGCGCTTTCGCATCGTACAGAATTTTCGTGGCAAATATCTTTTGTTTCACATACTTAAGGAGGGAAGCCTCATGATTGTTGCAGAAAGAAAACCATTTAATGAAATCAAGGAATCGATTCAAGATTATAAAAAAGTTCTGGTGGTCGGTTGTGGAACGTGTGTTGCGGTCTGCCTGGCCGGCGGAGAAAAAGAAGTCGGTGTTTTAAGTGCAGAACTCAAGTTAAGCCGGAAATCAGAAAATGTTCCGGCAACTTTTGGGGAAGCCACGGTTCAACGCCAGTGCGATTTTGAATTTTTAGATGAAATCAAGGACATCGTGGGAGAATACGATGCTCTGCTTTCCATGGCATGCGGCGCCGGTATTCAGTTTTTAGCGGAACGATATCCGGAAATTCCTGTTTTCCCGGCAGTTAATACGACGTTTATCGGTGTTAACAAAGACGTCGGATGGTATGAAGAACGATGCAGAGCCTGCGGAACATGCGTCCTTGGCATGACCGGCGGCATCTGCCCGGTAACCATGTGTGCCAAAAGCCTGTTTAACGGTCCCTGCGGAGGCACCAACCAGACAAGCTGTGAAATAAATAAAGATCAACCTTGCGCCTGGTACATGATTTATGAACGGCTCGCAAAGCAGGGGCGTCTGGCCAACATCACAAAAATTTGTCCGCCAAACGACTGGCGGAATCAGACACCGCAGACACTGATTCAGCCTGGTTATGAAGAACGAAAAGCATCAGTAGAATAGTCATTTATAATAGCAACCTTTTATATACTTTGTTTATCGATACGGTTTTTCACCGCCATCGGTAATATAAGAATTTTAAGAAGAGGAACAGATTATGAAATCAGGAAGTAAACTCGAAAAGATATTAACAGCCGGTCACTTTGCCTTTACCGGAGAACTGGGCCCCCCCCGCGGTTCAAATATTGAAGCCCTCAGAAAAAAAGCCAAGCCTTTAAAAGGGATGGTTGATTCGGTAAATATTACTGATAATCAGACAGCTGTTGTGCGTATGTCCAGCTGGGCAGCATCTTTGTTTGCCATTGCCGAAGGACTGGAACCCAACTACCAGATGGTATGCCGTGATAGAAACCGACTGGCTATGCAGGGGGATATTCTCGGTGCATATGCCCACGGGGTCAGAAATATACTATGTCTGTCCGGCGATCACCAGCAGTTTGGTGACCACCCCCAATCCAAAGGTGTTTTTGATATTGATTCCACCCAATTAATTAATATGGTCAAAAACATGCGGGATGAAGGAACCTTTTTAAACGGCCAGGAAATTGATGAGCCGCCCAAGATGTTTATCGGCGCAGCCGCCAACCCTTTTGCTGAACCTTTTGAATGGCGGGTTTTCCGGCTGGCCAAAAAAGTCCAGGCCGGGGCTGATTTTATTCAGACCCAATGCGTTTTCAACATGGAAAAGATGCGAGAGTGGATCAAACGCGCCAATGACATGGGATTAACTGAAAAAACATACATTCTTCCCGGTGTCACCCCCATGAAGAGCCTTGGTATGGCACGGTACATGAAAGCCAAAGTTCCGGGCATGGATGTTCCGGACTATGTAATCGACCGTCTCAAGGGTGTTGATAAAAAAGATCAGGCGGATGAAGGTATCAAAATGGCCTGTGAACAAATTGCAGAATTCAAGGAAATGAAGGGCATTGCCGGTGTTCATCTCATGGCAATTGAATGGGAACACAAAGTCCCTGAAATTGCCGAGCGCGCAGGCATGCTTCCAAGACCACAGGTATAACATTCCTGTTTAACAAATAAACCCTGCGGCTTACACAACTAAATCAATAAAGGAGTGTTAAACAAATGGAACCGAAAAATGTCATGATCATTGGCGGTGGTATCGCCGGGATGACAGCGGCTCAGGAACTTGCCGAGGCAGGATTGAATGTAGATCTTGTTGAGAAAAGCGGCTTTCTGGGCGGGCATGCCATCCAGTATACCTGCAAGGCGACATCTGAATGTCTGCAGTGCGGGGCGTGTTCCGTGGAAAAAATGCTTAAAGATGTTGTTGAAAACGACAAAATAAATGTTCATTTATCCACTGAAATAGAATCCATTGAAAAGAATACCATAAAGAAAAACAATGGATATTCAATAAAAGTAAAAAAATCCGCAGCATTCATTGATGCACAAAAGTGCACCAACTGCGGTATCTGCTATGATAAACTCAAAGAAAATAATGTGATCTTGCAGGGATATTCAAAAAATAATACCCCGCTGTATGCGATCAATACCAGTAAAATTGATGAAAATAAAATTGCTTTAAAAGAGGTCTGCCCGGAAGGGGCAATTTCCGTATCAGATAAAGCATCGTCTGAAAATCTGACGGCTGACGCTGTTGTCGTTGCCACCGGTTTTACGCCGTTTGATCCGAATCGTAAAAGCGTTTACGGATATGATAAATTCCCCAATGTCATCAGCGGACTGGACCTTGAACGGATCAAACGTCAAAAAGGATTTCTGGCCAGACCATCAGACGGTGCAGAAGTTCAAAAAGTCGCGTTTATCCAGTGTGTCGGCAGCAGAGATGAAAATCTGGGCAACCTTTGGTGCTCTCAGGTTTGTTGTCCTTACGCACTCAGAACTGCAGAATCGCTCAAACACCAAAACCCGGACCTTGATATCACTATTTTTTATATGGATATTCAGAATATCGGCAAAAGCTTTCCAGTATTTTATGAATCATGTAAAAATGATATCCGGTTTATCCGCAGCATTCCGGTGGACATCTTCCCGGTCGAAAATGATAACCTGAACATGCGTCTTTTTGATGAAGCAGAAGGTACTCCGGCAATGGAAGAATTTGATATGGTAGTACTTTCCATCGGTATCATGCCGAATTCAGAGAATGAAAAACTTTCTGCACAGCTGAATATCGCCTTAGACTCAGACGGGTTTTTTGCAAATTCTGATGTACTGGATCAAACATCAACCTCAAATGACGGTATGTTTATTGCCGGCACCGCACAGGGTCCGAAAAGTATTGCCGCTTCAATGGCGCAAGCCGGTCAGGCCGCCAGCGGCGTCCTGAAATATGTGGGGGTGACCAAATAATGAAACAAACTCAACAAAATGAAATAGAAAAAATTGATATGGCTACGGATATTGCAGTGATTGGCAGCGGCTATAACGGTCTTAAAGCAGCTTCCCAAATTTCGGAAAGCGGATATAATGTCATCCTGGTACCGCAGCATAATGCCACGGACATCAATTTATCCATACTGGATATACCTTCAACACAAATTGACCGTTTAAAAGCGCTTGAAACAGAAGTTGCCAACAACGCGAATGTGGAAATACTGCCTCCATCCACTCTGGTGGAAGCCACCGGCGACCCCGGAAATTTTACATTAAAATTTTTATCTGCTGACACCATGGTAGAAAAAAAAGCCGGTGCCGTTGTTGTTGCCACAGATACCGCGCTTAATTCATTAATCCAAATATATGGACTGACCCCGGCCGCCAATGTCGTTTCATTATCTGAATTTGAAAATCTTCTGGCATCAGAAACAACGAAAAAAGAAATTCAGAACGGCGAAAAAACAGTTGCTTTTCTCGTGGGCTTTGCTCATGAAGGGAGCCCGCTGCTGATGAAACGCGTTTTAAACAACGTATCTGAAATTACCAGCATGGACGGTTGCAGTGCTTATGTGTATGTAAATAACATTAAAGTTGCCGATGATGGCCTGGAAAGACTTTATAAGAAAGGCAGGGACAACGGCGCTATTTATTTCAAACTTGAAAAAGCGCCGACTATCAAACAGGAAGGCGACAGCTTAACCGTCAGTTTCCATGACCCGGTCATTCGAAAGAACATCGAACTCAATCCGGATATCATTGTTGTGGAAGAAAGCCTGGTTGCTGATGAAACGAATCTTTCTCTGGCTGAAGTTTTGCGAATTGACCAGGGGCCCATGGGTTTTCTGCAAAAAGAAAATGTCCACCGGCTGCCGGTGAATTCCAACCGGGAAGGAATCTTTGTCGTTGGCTCATCCCGTGACGTTCAGAATTATTCAAAATCCTGTACTGATATCGACAATATGGTTCTGCGCATCAACCAGCTTATCGGTGAAGGAACAAAATCATTTACCGCAAAAGCAATCGTTGACCGGGAAAAATGTACCATCTGCCTGACCTGCTACCGTTGTTGCCCCCACGGCGCAATCAGCTGGGATGACAAAGCCATTATATCTTCGATCGCCTGTCAGGGATGCGGCATATGCGCCAGTGAATGTCCCATGGATGCTATCCAGCTTGTTGATTTTACAGATGCTGAAATGGCCGAGCGCATAAAAGAAGCGGCGGCGGTTGAAACGGCAAGCGCGCCTAAAATTCTGGCATTCTGCTGCCAAAATTCTGCTTATGAAGCGGGCATGGCAGCCAAAACGTTTAATTATAAACTCCCGGAAGGCCTCCAGTTGATAAAAGTGCCGTGTGCAGGAAAAATTGATATTCATTATATACTTGATGCACTTGTTGAAGGTGCGGATGGTGTTCTGGTACTGGCCTGCCATCATGGGAATTGTAAATCCGAAGCCGGCAACACGTATGCGCAATGGCGAATCAATGACGCGTACCAAAAACTTGAACAAGTCGGAATTGAAAAGGATCGGCTGGAATTTACGACGCTTGCATCAAATATGGCTGCCGGTTTTGCAAGAATAGTTATTGACATGGAAAAAAGAATCAGTCAAAAAAAAGAGTGATCATTTATCTGACAATGATTGAAATCACAATTTTTTTGGTGCGAATCTGACAATTATTACGTACCGAATCTATTGAAATAAGAACGGAGGATAGTTTATATGGCTGAACCTGCTATCAAACTTAGTGGTAAAAAGAAAAGTACTTTTATAGATAAGGTAAAGGAAATCCTGCCGGAAGGTGGAAATCTGAATCTTTGCCTGACTTGTGGTGCCTGCTCATCAGGATGTCCGGCAACGGGCCTGGAAGGTATGGACCCGCGAAAATTTCTTCGCATGGCTGCATTAGGCATGGATGAAGAAATCATGAGCACCAAATGGGTGTGGATGTGTACGATGTGTAATCGGTGCATGTATGTCTGCCCCATGAAAATCAACATTCCCCAACTGGTTTACAATGCCCGCGGGACCTGGCCCAGAGAGGAACGACCCAAGGGTATTATAGGCTCCTGCGATATGGCGTTGAAAAATGACAGCTGCAGCGCAATGGGAGCGACGGGAGAGGATTTCCAGTTTGTGGTTGAAGACGTTTTGGAAGAGTACCAGGAAGCGCAGCCGGAATTCAAGGATATGCAGGCGCCCATTGACAAGCAGGGTGCTGAATTCTTTTTAAACCAGAACTCCAGAGAACCGGTAACCGAACCGGATGAGATGCTCCCCCTGTGGAAAATTCTCCATTTAGCCGGCGTCGACTGGACATACGGCTCCAAGGGATGGGGTGGTGAGAACTATTGTATGTTTCTTTCTGACGATGATGCCTGGAAACATATTGTCCAGACACAAACTGATCAGACCCATAAATTGGGGTGTAAAACATATCTCAATACCGAGTGAGGGCACATCACTTTCTCAGTCCGGTACGGACTGCAAAAATTTAACATCGATCATGATTTTGAAGTAAAAAATATTTATGAATACTATGCAAAATGGATCCGTGAAGGAAAATTAAAAGTAAATTCAGATTGGAACAAGGATCTGAAAGTAAAATTTACGGTTCAGGATCCCTGCCAGATCGTGCGGAAAAGTTTTGGCGATCCCATTGCTGAAGATCTCCGGTTTGTTGTAAAATCGGTTGTGGGAGAAGAAAATTTTATCGACATGACCCCCAACCGCTCTAACAACTTCTGCTGTGGTGGCGGAGGCGGGTTCCTGCAGTCAGGATATAAAGACGAACGCTTGGAATATGGCCGGTTAAAAGATGAACAAATTAAGGCCACAGGCGCAGACTATTGTATCGCGGGATGCCATAACTGCCATGCCCAGATTCATGAATTGAGCGAGCACTATGGTGGTAACTATCCGGTGGTTCATCTGTGGACATTGATCTGTCTTTCCCTTGGCATTCTCGGGCCCAATGAACGGGAATATCTGGGTGACGATCTCAAAGAAGTGAACGTCTTTCACCCGGAGACAGCAATGTAATTTTTAAAGATACATCATTGAAATTCTAAAGGGGTGCCGAAACCGGCACCCCTTTTTTTATTTTTGATGCAAAAAAAACAAGCCGGTATATGAATTGTTGGGCGGCAGAGCACGGCCCATTGATGCCTATCTTTCCACCGGCGAAATGCATGAACCGGAAAAACAGGTGGATGAATTGCTTGCAAAGTAGAAAACGTTACGTAAAGTTATCGATATTCCGCACTGCTAAAAATTTTTGCAATACTGTCGTTTCATAGACATGTTCCTTGGAATGCAAAAAATGTAATCAGAGGTTTCATAACCACTTATAATCCGTTATGCTTAACTGCATAACCAAATAAATTTCGGCCTTGATCATCGTTTCGGCCAAAGCAGATTTGTCATTCCCGAATGTTTCTATCGGGGAAGCATGCCGGAATAACATTGTGCTGGCCGAAACGACGACTAAAGCCTAAATTTTATATTATCAGGAGACGGAAATAGACTTAAGCAAATAAAACGCAGAAGCATTTCATCTGAAAAAGGCGCCGAGTTTTTGACCATCTTTAAAATAGACAAGGAACTCCCGATCATCGGGCCGGGAACCGAGTGATTCGCTTAGAAGGCTTTTTGTCCAAAAAACCATAATGCCAAGGAGATAACCGATGAATGAAAAAATAAAACTTGGGATCAGCGCCTGTCTGCTTGGGAAAAATGTCCGATACAACGGAGGCCATGCCCATGATCATTATTTGACAGAGACACTGGGGCAATGGGTAGATTATGTTCCGGTATGCCCGGAAGTAGAATGCGGCCTGCCGGTCCCCCGTGAAACCATGCGCCTGGTGGGAGACCCTGACAACCCTGTGCTGATGACCAATAAAACAAAAAAAGACATGACTGCCCAAATGAAAAATTGGGCAAAAAAACGTGTCCGTGAACTGGAAAAAGAGCACCTGTGCGGGTTTATCTTTAAAAGCAAATCCCCCTCCAGCGGGCTCTATAGAGTAAAAATATACACTGAACAGGGAATGCCTGCCAATCAGGGCGTCGGTATCTGGGCACGGATATTTACAGAGAACTCCCCGCTTTTGCCCGTGGAAGAAGAAGGCAGGCTTCATGACCCGGGTTTGCGGGAAAACTTTATCCAGCGAATCTTTGTTTTTAAAAGGTGGCAGGAAGTTTTAAAAAAAGGGAAAACCAGGGGCAACCTGGTTGATTTTCACACCCGCCATAAACTTTTGCTTTTGTCTCATAACCAGAAGAATTATCGGGAAATGGGCAAACTCGTGGCATCGTCAAAAGATGTAACACAGACAGAACTCTTTGAGCGTTACGTTGAAATATTGAATCAAACCATGATGCTGAAAACGACCCGGCCAAAAAATGTAAATGTACTGATTCATATTATGGGGTATTTTAAAAAAATGCTGCCTTCGGATGAAAAGCAGGAATTGCTGGAAATTATTAATCAGTATAAAAAAAACTATCTGCCGCTAGTTGTGCCGATAACACTGCTCAACCACTATGTCCGTAAGTATGATGTTCCGTATCTGGCATCGCAGGTTTATATGAATCCGCACCCGATCGAGTTGGGATTGCGGAACCAGGCATAAAAAAACATGACACATCCGATTGAACCGGAACGAATCAAAGGGCTTAATGGCAATGCGCCTCAAAAAGGGAAATTTGTCCTGTACTGGATGCAGCAGTCCCAGCGGGAGCACTGGAACCACGCACTTGAATACGCAATAATAACGGCTAACGAGACAAAAAAGCCGGTTGTCGTTGTCTTCGGTCTCACCACTCGATATCCGGAAGCAAACCTCAGACACTATTCCTTTATGCTCCAGGGCCTTTTTGATACGATGCAAGCATTAAAATCCCGGGGCATCCGGATGATCATACTGGGTGACGATCCGGACAGGACCGCTCTTGAAGCAGGCAGCCATGCCTCTGAGATCATCTGTGACCGGGGATATACGCGCATCCAGAAACACTGGCGGGAAATCGTTGCAAAAGAGTCAGCCTGTCGACTCACCCAGGTTGAAAGCGATGTGGTGGTGCCGATTGAAACGGTTTCAGAAAAAGCCGAATATGCCGCCCGCACCATCCGGCCAAAAATACATAAAAACCTTTCCCGTTTTCTCGTTCCTGTCAAAAAAGTTATATTGAAAAATCAATCTCTTAGTTTTGATATCAGCAGATTAAACCTAAACAATATCCTTGCAGATAACAGCCGGCCCACTGATGATAATCAACAGGCTTTGATACTTGGCAACCTTGACCTTGACGATTCCATATCTCCGGTTACGCGCTTTTTTCATGGCGGTTTTTCGCATGCAAAAAAGCGATTTGATGCTTTTTTAAAAAACAGCATTCAAAATTACTCTCAGCACAGCAATCAGCCCCAGACCGATGATACATCCTGCATGAGCCCATACCTGCATTTCGGTCACATCTCCCCGGTCTATCTGGCCCTTCGCATACAAAATGAAAAAACGCCTGATACTGAAATTCATCAGGCAGCAAAAGACGATTTCCAGGAACAGCTTATTGTTCGCCGGGAACTAGCTGTTAATTTTATCCATTTCACACCGAATTACGATACATACGACTGTCTGCCGGATTGGGCGAAAAAAACGCTGAATGAACATGAAAAAGACCGGCGGCCGGTAATTTATTCAATCAAAGAACTGGAACAGGCGCAAACGCGTGATCCATACTGGAACGCAGCCATGGAAGAAATGAAAACAACCGGATTCATGCATAATTATATGCGCATGTACTGGGGCAAAAAAATTCTGGAATGGTCGTCCTCGCCTCACAGTGCTTTTGAAACCACTCTTTTGCTGAATAATAAATATTTTTTAGACGGCCGGGATGCCAACTCATTTGCCGGGGTTGCCTGGATCTTCGGCAAACATGACCGGGCCTGGAAAGAACGGGATATTTTCGGTAAAGTCCGTTATATGAATGCTGCCGGGCTTGAACGAAAATGCGATATCAACGGATATGTCCGGAAAGTCGGGCAGCTTACACAAATTTAATCAAAATATTTATGATTCCTGCTTGATTGTTCCAAATACCGCCTTACTTTGTTGTGTAATATGGTTATAAAATGAATTAAACCATGCCCTGGGCCGGGCTTCGTATGAATGCTTTAAACAATTTATTTAATACGAGGTGCCTTATGAATATTATTACAGATGACAGTTTGGCAAACATTGAATTCCAATTGAAATGGAAAAGCAAGAATGCCGAACACAATGAAAATTTTTACACCACGGTAAATGTCTGGCGGGATATTCTGCCGCCGGGACTGAATGAGCGACTTCTCGGAAAAGCGTCCGGTGATATTGTTCAAGCCACTTACAGCAAAGAAGAAAAACTTCTTTCCTCAACACCTTCAAATGAAATGACCTTAAAGCGAGGTCAGTTTACTTCCGATACAATTACCCCCCGTTATGGACGTTTTTATCCTTTGGGCACACTCAACGGGATTGCCAATGTATTTCCCGGAAACTTGAAGCCGTTTCGTGTGACAGGAATCAATAACGGCCATATCAATGTTGACTTAAATCATCCCCTGTCTGATTACGACCTGACGGTTAAAGCGGTGGTGCAAGACGCGATCGCAAAACCCTATGATCGTGGAGGGGGGTGTTCCATGCTGATGGAATGTCTGGCGGACGGACCCGGCATGCAGGTCCGGGGCAATGGACGATCCACAGATTTTTTCTCTGAAAATGCCTTTGACCGGGAAGATGAAACCAATGACGATCTTTTTTATCAAAAGCCGAGATTTGTTAATCATATCGACAGCAAAGCCATCAGTACCATTTCGGAGCTTTATGGGTCGCTGATGCAACCGGGAATGGATGTGCTGGATCTCATGAGCGCCTGGCGGTCGCATATACCGGATAACGCAGACCTGAAGTCACTGGTTGGTCTCGGCATGAATGCAGAGGAAATGTCTGAAAACCCGCAGTTAACAGATTATCGGGTTCATGATCTAAATATTAATCCGAAACTGCCGTTTGAAGACAATTCTTTTGATCTGGTCATCTGCACGGTTTCTGTGGAATACCTGATTCATCCGGATGATGTTTTTGCCGATGTTGCAAGGGTTCTGAGGCCTGGTGGTACATTTGCATTAACTTTTTCCAACCGCTGGTTCCCACCGAAAACAATCCGTGTATGGTCTGAACTGCACGAGTTTGAACGCGTGGGGCTGGTGCTTGAATACTTTCTCCGAACCGGAAAATTCACCGGATTAAATACATTTTCATCCAGGGGATGGCCCCGGCCGGAAACAGATAAATATTATCCTGATGTATTTATATCAGACCCGGTGTATGCGGTTTGGGGAAAAACCGTCAAATAACCAGACTGAAAACTTACCAGACTGAAAACTAAAAAGACATCATGCCGGTGATTTTACGATGGCATGATGTCTTATGAATCAGTCCCTGATGAAGCAAAGCATTGAACAGAAAATAGAATGGAAACGTATCCGGATTCTGGGTGGCGAGCCCACTCTTCACAGTCGGATTTTTGATATCATTGACCTGCTGTCAGATTATCAGGCAACCCATAACCCATGCATCAGGCTGGTGCTCGGGACCAATTATTCGGAAAAATCCGATCCCATGACAGACCAGATGACGGCTTTCTGCCGCTTGTGCGGACATTTCGGGTTTTGCCGGCCGGTTAAAAAGGAAATAATATCTCCAACCTGGCAGATGGCATATGAAAATTTCCAAAATTCCCAATCACCTTCATAGCCGATTCATTGACATTTCATCAATGTGTCCTATTTTATTTCTAAAGAGGAAGAAAAAAACTCCTGCCAGGCTTAATTTTTATTATAAGGAGATATGGATATGAACACAAACCTGAATAACGTATTAAACAGCATTGCTGATGAATATCGTAATGATGCCTTAATCGGATCAAGAAACTATATAGAGATAGACATTGGAAAACGTGCTGAAGCTCTTGGATATCCGGAATTAAAGAAACAGTACAACAATGTCAATGTGATTGTACCGATAAAGGACCCGGAAGCTGGAATGAAAGTCAGAATTGACGGCAGAACGTTTGTGAATTATACCCGATATGAAGGCATCGGGGTGCCCGGTTATGTGGCAAAAGATGCCGGTATGCCGCATGAAACTTTTGTTCCCAATGACCACATGATTCTTAACTTTGTGTCATAAGAACAATTTTTTACATCAATTAAAGACTGTAATACCTTACAATTGGAAAAGGTCCTCAATGAACTTAAAGAAAAGGGCATTCCGGTTAAAAAATAGATAATTTTTCTTGCCCGGTAACGCACTCAAAAAAACGTTTACTGATCTATAGACTTTCAGATAATAATTTTGGGAAGGCAGCAGGGAGGGGATAATACTGGAGTATATCCCCGACCGATAACGTACCCAAAATAATTATCTGAAAGTCTATAACCGTCATGCATCATTGATTTCAACATAATGTGATTCAGAGACGTTATTCAAAAGAAGAAATGAACGCAATTTGATACATATAAAGACGATATCTGCATGTGAAAAAAAATCTTTCAGGTGCGGGTGTTGTTTTAACAATTTACTCCTAATTTGCGTTTTAGTTTTTTCATTTTCTATGGGTTGATAAACCCCGCTTATCGTCAGCGCGCGGGTCTGCTCACGAAACTGCATTTCTCTTGTATCGATGAGTAAACTGACCGTCGGATTCTTTTGCAGATTTTTATATTTTTGGGTGGACTTCCCAGTTGCCATATAAAGTTCCCTGCACGCATCATCAATGGCATATGCCATTAGGGAACAGTGTGGTTCGGCATCTTCATTTACTGTTGCAAGGACACAAAGACTGTTTTCCTTAGCGATGGATTTCATTGTTTCAAGCATTGCAATAATCTCTGCCGGTCATGATGCCTGGTTATTTTTCAATATCAATATTTCCGGCATATCTTCCTACCGTCGCGTCATCCACACAATTTGTCAGTTCATCATCTAACAAATAGACATTAATACATTATTCTTTATTTTGCACATAATATTATTTAAAAAACATAAGATTGAACTTTAAGCGAAAATTGGTTAGTTTTTAAAAAACACCTTTCTTTTAAAATATATATTAAAAATAACCGGCCTATCTTATGACGCTTTCAAATACGAACAAAACACCCAAACGAATTTTACTCACCGGCCCCACTGGATTTATCGGTAAACGTCTGCTTTATGAATTGGATAAAAAAGGATACCAGGTCCGCTGCCTGGTCCGGCCGCCGGAAACCCTTGATCTGACAATTCCTTTAACCCGCGAACCGGAAATTGTTTATGGAGATCTTCTGGACCCGGATTCCTTAATCGAGGCCTTAGAAGGTATAGATACGGCCTATTACCTGGTTCATTCCATGGGCGGACGAAGCATACGGGAGACCCTTGCTTTTGAAGAAAAAGACCGGAAAGCGGCTGAAAATTTCCTTCAAGCCTCAGATAACGCCGGTCTTTCCCGTATCATTTATCTTGGCGGGCTGGGAGATATCTCTGATAACCTGTCTCACCATCTGGCCAGCCGCCAGGAAGTCGGAAGAATACTACAGTCCGGAAAGGTTCAGACAACCATTTTAAGAGCAGCCGTGATTGTCGGAGCCGGTGGAGCGGCTTTTGAAATTGTGCGGTATCTGGTGGAGCGATTGCCGGTGCTCACCTGTCCGAAATGGGTGTATACAAAATCTCAGCCGATTTCCATTGACAATGTACTTGCTTATCTGGCCGGATGCCTGGATACGCCGGAAACTGCCGGCCGGTCTCTTGACATCGGCGGACCGCAGGTACTCAGTTACGCCGATTTAATGCGAATGTACGCACGGGTCAGAGGGCTTAAACGTTTGATCATTGGCGTTCCGATGGTACCGTTCAAGCTTTCGGCATACTGGGTCAACCTGATCACGCCGGTGCCGGCAGGTGTTGTCTTACCGCTGGCCGAAGGTCTCCGCAACGAAGCCATCTGCCGGGAAAACACTATCCGGGAAATGATACCCTTAAATTTGCTGAGCATGGAACAGGCCATATGCAATGCTTTGGCTGAAGAATCAGAAGGACCGGGTAAACTTTTGTCTCAGCAGGCATGCTTTTTACCGGAGGATTTACAATGATCATCAAGGCAACCATTCAAATCAATGCCCCACTGCAAAGGGTCTGGGATGTGTTTTCTGATATTGCCAACTGGGGGGACTGGAATCCGGTATGCCGGGAATGCCGGTTTGAAACAGGGAATTCGCTGGTCAAAGGTTCCTGTATCTCATTTGAGCTTACACCGGTCATAATTCCCATGCGCATCGCACCGGAGGTAAATCATTGTGAACCCGGCAGAAAAGTAGTTTGGAGCGGCGGTAAAATGGGCATCCATGCGGAACATGAATTTTTCTTTGAAGAAAATGACAGCGGCGTTGAATTGATAAGTATCGAACACTTTAAGGGGCCGATGCTGTTTTTGGCGAAACTCCTTTTTTTGCCCTCCCGCCTCCATGGACTGACGATCCGGCTCCTGGACGCTATTAAAGAAAAGGCAGAAGAAACTTCGGTTTGAAGATATTTTGAACACAACAAATATAATTTAGATATTCATTAACTAACTTTTTGACTCAACCCGAACACAGACAATCAACTATGATAAAAATACCAACCATTGCTGGCATCCTTCAAAAAGTTTTTGCAGAAACCATCGGCAAGTCTTCGGTTTCCATTGAAGTCAGATTTTTTGATGGTTCTGCCTACCGGAACTCGGATTCTCCGCCGGAATTAAAAATCAGATATAAAACACGGTGGGCCCAGATCGATTCAATTATCAATAACGGGTGGGGCCTGATCGAATCCTATATTGCGCAGGCAGTTGATATTGAAGGCGACCTGAAATTGATCATCAAAGCAGACGCAGAATCCGGGCCGTCCCTGGTTGAAAATCTGCGCATGACACGAATTCCGAATCCAGTCATCAGGCTCCGGAATTTCTGGCATGAAGTGAAATTCGGCAACCGGAAAATCGCTCATTCGGTAAATAACGCCCTTCATCACTACAACCGGGGCAATGAAATATTCTGGCAATATTTAGATCCTTCCATGACCTATACCTGTGCTTACTGGAAAAACGGCACCCAGACACTTGCCGAAGCGCAACAAAACAAACTGGACCATGTGTGCCGGAAACTCATGTTAAAACCCGGGGAACATTTGATCGATGTCGGCGGCGGATGGGGATCGCTGTTATTTCATGCCTGTGAAAATTATGGTGTAAATGGAACCAACGTCAGCCCCACGATAGACCAGAACCAGTGGCTGGCAAAAAAAGCGCGGGAAAAAGGACTTGACGATAAAATTTCCATCCAGGAAAAGGATTTTCGTCAGATCTCCGGGACATTTGACAAATATGCCTCCCTCGGGGTTTTTGAACATGCTGGCAAGGGACAGCTTCGTGACTGGATCCGGTCCATGGCCAACTGCCTGAAAGACGGCGGTATCGGTTTGCTGCACTTTATCGCCCATGACCGGCCCATGGAAACGGATTTTTTTATCCGAAAACATATATTTCCCGGCGGGTATTTACCGGGGCTGAGTGAAACCATCAATATCATGGCAGAATTCGGTCTTGAAATATTAGATATTGAAAATCTGCGCCGGCATTATGCACTGACCCTGGATCAATGGGCACATAATTTTGAACAGAAATGGGAAAGCATCTCCTGCAGCGATTCAGAATATTTCAATGAACGGTTTCGCAGAACCTGGAAAGCATATTTGAATTTCTGTGCTGAATACTTTCGAACAGAGAATTCGGTATTGCGTCTCTACCAGATCACTTTTTCAAAGGGCAATACAACAACTTATCCCATGGATCGGGAATTTTTATATGATAATAAAACCGAATGTATCGTTCACTCTGAATCTTTAGAGAATTGAGGATTTCATGGAAAAATCAGCGTCAATGAACATCGCAGTTGTCGGCTCAGGCGTTGCCGGTATCGTCTCCGCCTATCTTCTTCAGCGCAAACACCAGGTGACTTTGTTTGAAAAAAATGATTATGTGGGCGGGCATACCCATACGGTTGTTTTAAAAGACGGGCCGGATGCCGGTACGCCAATAGACACCGGGTTTATTGTCCATAATGACCGAACCTACCCCAACTTTATCAAATTTATCAATCAGCTGGGTGTCGAGCGCGTCAAATGCCCTATGTCTTTTTCATATTATGACCGGAACTCCGGATTTACATTTGCGAGTGCCGCTCCGTTTGCTGATCCGAAAAATAATTTTCGCCCCTCGTACTGGAAATTCCTTTACGATATTCTCCGGTTTAACCGGCTGACCTTAAAGTATATTAAAAATAACAGCTTCCAGGATTTGAGTCTTGGGGATTTTTTAAACAAAAACAGATTTAATCAACCCTTTATCCGGCAATATATTATTCCCATGGGCGCTGCCATCTGGTCGACACCGGATGATAAAATGATGAATTTTCCGGCTGAAACATTTGCCCGGTTTTTTGAAAACCACGGCCTGCTCTCGACAACGGATCAACCCCAGTGGTATTCAATTAAAGGCGGAAGCCATGAATATGTGAAAGCGTTTTTAAAAGTCTTTTCCGGAAAGGTATCTACAAACACGCCGGTCCGGAAAATCATTCGCAAAAACGGATACGTCGCAGTTCAGACTGACGATGCGGAATTATCTTTTGATGCGGTGGTCCTTGCGGCACATGCTGATGAAACGTTTAACATGCTGGCAGATCCGTCTGACGAAGAAATCCGCCTCCTGTCCCCCTGGGCTTACACAGCCAACCAGACCATTTTGCACACGGATCGAAATTTCCTGCCGCCCCTGGCAAAAGCCCGCTCATCATGGAATTATCTACGGGAGCAAACAACGGCTGAGCACATGACCATGACTTATGACATGAATATGCTGCACAACCTGCATACGAATAATGATTACTGCGTGACGTTAAATCCACAATCCGATATATCTGAAAATATGAAAATCTCTGAATTTATGTATTCACACCCGCAATATACATCTGAATCCATTGCCACCCAGGAAAAGCTGGACAGCTTAAACGGACAGCAGAACACCTGGTTCTGCGGCAGCTATTTCCGGTATGGTTTTCATGAAGATGCGGTTTTATCCGGCGTCAATGTTGCCAAAGGATTCGGAATTTCATTATGAATTCAAAAATATATACAGGATTTGTCGAACACGAACGCTATCAGCCGATATTACACAAATTCAAATATCAGATTTATTTTTATGGCCTGGATCTGGATGAACTTCAGCAACTTGACCAAAAACTGTTTTTGTTCGGTTATAACCGGCTGCGTCCGGCATCCATTCATGATTCCGATTATTTAGATGACCGCCCGGGAAGCATCAAAGAGAAACTGCTTCGAATTTTAATGGAAAAAGATCCGTCACTCTCTGTTTCTTCAATTCAGATAATTACCAGTGCGCGATATTTAAACTTTATCTTCAACCCGGTCAGCTTTTACTATTGTTTTGACGATCAAAATAAAATCGTTGCCGTTGTGGTGGAAGTCAATAATACGTTCGGCGAACGCCATGTGTATATTCCGGACAAAACAAAAAGCACCGGTGACATGGAGAAATACCATACCCAAAAAGTCTTTCACGTATCACCGTTCAACAATCTGGAAGGGGAGTATGACTTTTTTTTTCCGCCACCGGACAATGAACCAGACAATAAAATCGATATCCGCATTGACCTGATCCGGGATAATGAAAAAGCATTTTCAGCAAGGCTGCGGGGAAAACCGCTTGAACTCACATCGTTTCATTTATTAAAAATGATGCTCCGGCATCCCATCGTGCCGCACCTTACCAAACCTCGAATTTTTATGGAGGCTGCCCGGCTCTATTTTTCAAAACATCTAAAATATCATGACAAACCGGAACCGGTCAGTCTGATGACCATCAAACGAAAAACCTTAAAAAAAGAATCCTGAAATATAAAAAAGGCCAACCGGAAAAAATTATCCCTCTGCTCTGCCTCACAGAATTGCTTATCATCGATAACAATCTGACTATGCAAAAAAAGATTTAAATATTTGGTTTAGCTTAAAAAACCCTTAGTCTCACATTTTCGACCCAAAAATATATCTTTAAGGAAAGAGATCATGGACAGCTTACGCCCCATTATTCACACGACTGTCATCAAACCGGAATGGCTCGATTATAACGATCATCTGAACGTGGCCTATTATCTACTGATTTTCGATCAGGCCGGTGAGGCTCTGGTACATTCGCTGGGACTGGGAGAAGGCGTCACGCGTGCGACCGGGATCTCCTGGGTGGTGCTGGAGAATCACATCACTTATGATAATGAGGTTACGCTGGGGGATATGGTGGATGTGCACATGCAATTATTGGATCATGACCAGAAACGTCTGCACCTTTATTTTGAAATGCATGTAAAGGGTGACAAGGGCTATCTTGCCGCTACATTAGAACAGATGGTGTTGTGCGTGGATTTGAACAAACGGCGTTCAACCCGTTTTCCTGATATTGTGCAGACCGAAATTCAATCACTATCTCAAACCCATGCTGACCTGCCGCGGCCTGGGAATATCGGCCGCCAAATCGGTATCCGTCGTTAGGGACGTTTTATTTAGTCGGGGCCGAGATCGAAAGGCATGAGTAAGGCATCGGGGGCATTATCGCTGTAAATTCTGGAGGGCAAATATGACAAACTCGTAAAAAGTCAGATTCCCATGGCAAAGAAAAAAGTTCCACTAATATCATAAAATTGGCGAGGTGCGCAAATCCTGAGTAATGATTTGTACTTAGCGTACCATGAAGAAACGAAGGATAAAACGCAACAAAGAATTTGGACTTTTTACGAAGCCATCAAATATATGCAGTCGCTTGGGACGACGGGAAGCGCGGAGTCTATGAACAACCCGTTCTTTCCAAAAGGTTCACCACCAAACTCTAACCTGCCAGCGAAGAATTCAATAGCGATTCCAGGATTTTCCAAAAATCAATCATCCCATATTTTGTGCTTCAATTCCCAAAACCATTATTCTCTTATGTTGGGTTTATGAAATTTGTGATTTTGTGCTGGAATCACATTTTGTGGATTTGATTTCTCTCCCAATATAAAAAAAGTGGTTAAGCAACTTCACTAAGCCCTCAATCACAACCCGCCGGGAAAAATTAAAGTTTAAAGATGCGACCCCACTCGCGCTCGTCGCTGCCGCCGCTTTCCGTTTCAGATTCGGGCTCCGGTTCTTCCGCAATTCAAGACCCGGTACCTGTTTCTATCAATGTTTGAGAAAATAGGATTGATCAAACAGGGCTCGCATTATGCACACAGCCTGCATACACCTTATTGGTGGCTGAAATGTCTGGTCGGCCCGGGGCGTGATGATTCACTACCTGTGAATCTCTATCATCGGCTGCTGACATGGGATATTATGGAAAAACCCAGGCTCATCCGAAACATTGACACACTGCTTATTCCTCTTCTGGGGAAAAGCCTGGTACTGTATTTCAAAAAGAAAAATCCCCCTATGAAAAGTTGAATTTAATTGATCAAAAAAACGATTTAAATTTCTGAATCAATTGATCTTTAAAGCAATCGTTATGTACAATAGAGATCTCATGACTGTAATTAAAATCAGGGTCTGTATAACTTGTATGACAACGTATACATGTTTTTTCATTAACCGATAGCATGGCAATATCTGAGGGATTCTGTGAATGATCAGCACCCGGTCCATGACATGCCTCACATTGGACACCTGCCATCGGATGATTTTTATTTAACCTTAAAAATTCAGATGCCGAAGCGTTATCTGCCATACCAGTGACGTGACAAGACAGGCAATCCGGATCCTTGTGCTTAGATTTTCTTACCAGGCTGTCCATTGCATTTGCATGGCGACTGTTTGCCCACCTCTCATTAATCTCAGCATGGCACAGATTACATGACCGGCTTCCCAAATATTGAGAAGGACCTTCAAAAAGTGACGCCGAAAACATCGACTCCTCGGATAAATCCTGAAACCCGGCTTGACGTTTTTGTTCATACTCTTTTACAAGGTTCGAGATTACGGGATCTTCAACGATTTTTCCCACGACTGCTCTTAATTTTACCGGTTTTAAAAAATAAGAACCAGCTGAATTTTCACTATCATAATCTACATAAGCCACGAACATTCCGTTTTCGTTGTTTGAAACAACCGGCGGGGAACATTTGTGTTCATTTTTCTGTTCAACATCACGGGATATCGCGTCAATGACCAGATCAATCCCCGGACAATTTTCAATAACAGATAATAACTTTTCAGAACCGGCATGTATGACAACGACAAAAAGATCATGGGAAACCTGTTGCTGAATCCTACGAAGTGCCAATACCGGATCTGTAATCTTATTTTCCATTCGTACGGTACTTGAAAGCAATTCCGGATCTACCACGGAAGTCACTAAAACGTTTGTTTTGCCCCTGTTTTTTGATAAAATAACATACGGCATAAAACTCGGCACATTGGCGGACACAACCCGGACAGACGTCTGATCTATCAACTTATGGAATTTTTCGGATCCGTATGTAATTTCCTGAACGCCGGGTGCTATCACTTCCGTTCCTTTGAGTTCCAGTGCTCTGGCAATATATGAAGGCGCAATGTGAATATCGTGAGACGTAATATCAAAATTATTACCCGCATTGATAAGCAGTGTTGACTCATTGCCGGATTCAGTTTTCAACCGATCAATCAAGGTTTTCTGGCGGGAAAGCCCCCCCGCCTGATTTTCACTTCAGCCGCACGGCTCTATATTTCCCATAAGGTTGCCACTGAAAACAATTCTCAGCTGCTGACCCTTTTCATGAAAAGCAATCTTACCCTCAGCACCGGACGAGACAATGATTACCAAAAGTATTAAGCATACAATCAAAAAATTATATTTCACTGATATCAAACGAACCATATGTTAAAATCCCTGCATATTTTTTATTTTTCATGAGTTAAAAGATCAATCAAAGTATTTTAGCGTTAATGCCGGAGACACACCGGCATTCAATATTATTCAATTATCGTGCCGAATAAAGAGAAAACGAGAACAGGAATACACAGAGCCGTTAAATATGCCTTAAAATCGTTTTATATCATTAATTTACAATATCTTTACAAACTATTATATGATATCAGATGTTCATTTTAGATATTATAATGAATAGGTTTTAAAAATAGTTTGTGTTAACCTATTGACACATTAACGTTAATATTATATTAATTAACACTTTTTATTAACTGAACTGATAATTTGAAAGCATGAGAAATTTGAATTCTTTTAAACCACCGACCTGGAACAACCAATTTGCCACTCTGCTGCTGGATTCAATGGCAGAAGGCGTCTTTACTCTGGATCCGGATGGTACGATTACTTCCTGGAATCCAGCCATGAAAAAAATAACCGGTTATGATGCTCATGAAGCCATCGGCAAAACATGCAGCATGATTCAATTTAACCAATGTTATAAAAGCACTTGCCCCGAAAATGTCCATCAATGCAAAATATTTGAAAAAGGTCGTGTAAATTCAAAAGAATGTAAACTTGTTCACAAAAACGGCCAAATGATTACGGTTTTAAAAAATGCCTGTGTTGTCAAAAACAATAACGATGTGGTGGTAGGTGTTGTTGAAACCATTACGGATTTGACGGAACTTATCGAAGCCCAGGAAAAAACAAAAGAAGCCGGATTAAAACTCGCTGAGACGCACCAGTTCTCTAATATCATCGGCAAAAGCCGAACCATGCGTGGCGTCTATCGGGCAATCACTGCTGCGGGAAAAAGTGATACGACTATTTTAATTCAGGTTGAAAGCGGCACCGGAAAAGAACTTGTGGCCGGTGATAATCATTATAATAGCGACCGCGCAGATGGCCCACTCGTAACCGTTAACTGCAGCGCGCTTTCCGAGTCATTACTTGAGAGCGAACTCTTCGGCCACATTAAAGGGGCGTTTACCGGCGCACATAAAGACCGAAAAGGACGATTTGAAGAGGCGGACGGCGGAACCGTTTTTTTAGATGAAATCGGTGAAATCAGCCCATTTATTCAGCTCAAACTGCTTCGCACGATTCAGGAGCGACAAATCGAACGTGTCGGCGAATCCCTTAAACGTGAAACGGATTTCCGGGTTATCACGGCGACCAATAAAGACCTGTTTTCTCTGGTTCGTGAAGGTCTTTTCCGCGAAGACCTTTATTATCGCCTTAAAGTATATCCGATTCACCTGCCACCGCTCAGAAACAGAAAGGAAGATATCCCTATATTGACCAAACATTTTATTCAGTTATTTAACACTAAAACAGGTAAACAGATATCCGGTGCTTCCGGTGAAACGTTGAAGATACTAATGGCCTATGCATGGCCGGGAAATGTCAGGGAATTGAAAAACGCAATCGAACATGCCTTTGTTGTCTGCCACGGCAGTCAGATAGAATTAGCTGATCTTCCGATAGAGATTCTTCAGATGAAGGAGGCTCCTGCTCCTGATCAGACGACAAATAAGACTGAAATAAAAAAAAGAACTAAACTGACAAAGACTGAATTGACTGCTGCTCTGAAAAGCTGTGCCTGGAATAAAGCTGAAGCCGGACGTTGGTTAGGACTCAGCCGCGTCTCAATCTGGAAATACATGAAAAAATGGGATATTCCCTTGGATGGGGAAGGTATAATGGAATGAACATCGAATGCTCAGCATCGAGCTTCGAACAAGATTTATCACTTTTAAAACGCTTGGGCCGGTGAATTTCTCAGCAAGTAAAAATTTGCAATTACATTTTTTTTTGCAAAGTTCACTATCTATTCGATTTTTTTTGTATAGTTTGACAACCACAATATATAGATTATTTTCTAAATCGAAAAAACAAGCAACGTTACGTAAAGTTATCGACAAGGTGCACTCCTGAAAAATTTCACAATAGTGACGGTTTTAGCAAGTATCTACAATAGTCCAGCAAATTGCATATTAATTTTAATGATTCTGGCAATCTGAAATTTTCAGTATTCAATAGCTTTGTTTTTTAGTAAAAAGTGGAGTATAGAAAATTTATCAGAGGTGGGATATAAAGTAGGAATTCTATATAATATCTAAGAGACTCACAAAAAAAACAACCGGAGATTCATGAGAGGGAAAATCAGCCAGTGGAAAGATAATCGTGGGTTTGGGTTCATCCTTCCAGATGACGGGACGGGAAAACTGTTTTTTCATATTTCGAGTGTGAAGACATGTGGCAGAAGGCCCAAAATTGGGGACATTGTCCTTTATGATTCCATGCATGATTCTCAGAATCGATTAAAAGCAAAAGCCGTTGTCATTGAAGGGGTAGGCAATAAATCAAGTTTGCGTGCGACTTCTATGATTAGCCAGACTCCACCACCGAAAAAAAATTCATTAAATTATGTCTTAATTTTATTGTTGTTAAGTTGTCTGCTTGGAGTCGCCTTCCTTCTTTTTCAATCTGGGAGTATTAATAACGCGATATCTTCCGGACCTGGAATTAATGAAAGTCAGAGTTCAATATCAGATAAAAGCTCTATTAAATCCGATGCAATTATAGCCAATGCATTTTCAAACCATGAAAGTAATCTACAGGTTTCTGGCCAAGGTATTGTCATGAAGCTTTTGCCTGACGACAACATTGGCAGCCGACATCAAAAATTCATCATTAAGTTGTCCTCTGGACAAACACTCTTAATGGCACACAATATAGATCTTGCTCATAGAATTGGCTCTCTTCGAGAAGGTGATTCTGTTCAGTTTTACGGTGAATATGAATGGAATAATAAAGGTGGTGTTATACATTGGACACATCGAGATCCAAGTGGATCTCATGTGGCTGGTTGGCTGCAGCATCAAGGTAAAAGGTATGAATAATATTCTTCGGACAAAATCAATTATTCGAGTTTACGGCCGAATCGTTTTACTTGCCTTCAGCAGCCAGCTAAATTAATCGTAAAAAACAAACCATATTCACCAGTATAACTCTCCTTTATAATCCAGCACTCATTGCACGCAACAATAACATCTGAATCTTTTTAAAAAATCTATATCTTGTATGTCCCGGGAAACAGGAATCGTTACGTATATTATCGACAAGATACACCCCTGGAAATTACTGCAATACTGTCGTTTTAAAACGTAAATAGCAGCAGCACATAAAATTATTCACCAAAAAACGGTTTTACATTTTTGGAATAATAAAGCTAAACTCCGAAAACTTCTTGTTTTCCCTTGAGTGTGTTTTAAGAAGAATGGGAAATTAATTGATACAGTAATAACAATTTGATATTTTAAACCATCCAAGATGATGTTGTCTTACACCAGCCTAAATTGATACCGCTATTAAACGTCGCTCAATAGGCAGGGTAGCCTTCAAACATTCTATGCTTCATTTACCCCCAGGTGAACAATATAAAACAGACCCCATGTTTTTAATCCGTCATTTCTGCAACCAAGTTGTTCGATTGCTATACCAACGATTAAATGAAGTTACGGTCGAAGGTTCATGTAAGTTTATGATTTATGTATAAAAATAAAGTCTCCTCCTCCATCGTCTGCTTCACGAATTTCGCCAAATTGCAGGAACTGCCTCATCGGGCTATTATTAATTACGGCGGTTTTAAATTTTACAAACAATTGTTCTGACGAAAGATATTTCTCATTGTTTTCCGTCAGTCGTTTTATGAAGTATTCGACAAAAACGCTTCGGTCAGGCACTTCTGTCAATGTGCCAGAAATCGAAAATCCAGAGGTGTTTAAGGCTGCCAAGTGCAAACATTCAGCAATAGAGTCCTCGATCAGTGCATTAAATAATCACGGTCTGGATCGCTGCCCGGATCATGCAATACATGGATTAAAGCGGTATGTGGCGCTGGCCGTGGTGGCGCGTAATATTCAGATTATAGGCCACATGATCCAGGAAAAAGAAATAAAAAAGGGGCATAATCAAAGCGGTATAGAGGCTGAAGCCAGGATAAGTGCGCTCGGAAAAAAGGCAATCGTAACAATTTATAGATATTTTTAATATTTTAAATAGCAAGGTGCGATATAGGATCAAATTTTTAGAATTTTTTTTGTTTGGCAGCAGATTTTACAAAATTTTTTTTCAGAAAAAAATAAAAATCGAGGTTTTCGTTCTGGAACTAAACAATCAATTATCCGAGCGCACAGGCAACAACCAATACGAGCTCGACCTGTCCAGTGAAAACATCAGATCGGGCTGCAAATACATGCCCCACTGACAACCAGCCTCATCGAGGACAGTGGAGCTAGACCAATACAGCTTACAACTCTCACCGGCAACCTGCCATAACTCACTTACTACCCAGTAATGTGCACAATAGAAGGCGTCGATTCCATTTGCTAACGAATATAACTCAGGTCCTGTAGGCATCCGCCAGTCTCCTTCGGCTGATCCATCACTTAAATTTGCGCCTTCTGAGCCTTCACATAACATACCTGCTTGATTGCGTGCTTCATCGTATGTCATTGTTCCGCCCCAATCAGCCTTTTGAAGCCACACCAAACCAGTTGCCCTATCTTTGACTGTACCATCGCCCTGATCGCACCACCGGGAACGGACCTGGTCCGCAAGACCAGAGGCAACCTGTAGGGCATTGACAGCCTCTGCAAGCCCTACCTTGTCGTCTCCGTCAATATCCCCTTTAGTATCAGCATATACAAAAGAACTTAATAACACCGACAAT
>JAQIBZ010000013.1 GCA_027858815.1 Desulfobacteraceae bacterium | reverse complement strand
ATGTCCCTTTTTCCGAAAATGATATTTATTTTGATTATCAGATTATTTTTGAAGATAAAATAAAGGGTCGCATAAATGTAATGCTCGCGGTTGTAAAAAAAGAAATTATTTTGCCGTATTTGAAGATAATGGAGGGCGTAACGGGTGCCTTGGCCGGAATAGATATTTCATCAAACGCCATTGCCAATTTTTTTGAAATTAAGAAAAAAACTGTCCCTAATAATTTTGGCGTGGTCTATGGAAGCGCTAACATCTTGGAGTTCAGCGGCATCCGGAAAAGCCGGTTGCAGTATTCAAAATATATTAATACTTCCGCCGCCAGCGATGATTTTAAAGAGAAGTTGTCCTCTGAACTGATATCCATGACGGACAAGCTGGTGGGCAAAGATGATAAGGGGGTATTTAAGATCATTTTTTGCGTAAAAGATGTATCCGAAGAGCTGATTGATCAATTACGCGAAACCGTTGATCAAAATATTGTCAGAGCTGAGGACTCCGGTAACGCCATATCTGATTCAGCGATGATTCCGGCTTATGGCTTATCCATTAAAGGCCTTCAAAAAGTTTCAATGAATATGAATTTCCTGCCGGTTTCACTTCAAAGAAAACCGGGTAAAATCGGTATTTATTCTTTCTATATTCTTATTTGCTTAATGTGTTTAGCCCTGGGAATGTGGGGTGGTGGACTTTTTTTTAAAAAACGGCAGGCCTTGAATGAATTACAAACCGCCATTAATAATATTCAACAAGAACTCGGGCAGTTGACCGCAGTTACCATAGAGAGCCAAAAAATACAGAAGAGAATTGATTTTTTAAAATCTTTTCCCACCCGTGATGGAAGATTGATTGATATCATCAATGAATTGAGTCAGAGAATACCGGAAACGGCATGGATTAATTCTTTCAATTATTCTAATGGAAAATTGAGAATTGAAGGATTTGCGAAAAATGCATCTGAGCTGATCCCCCTGATTGAAGCATCTTCGCATTTTAATGATGTCACTTTTCTGTCAACCATAAGAAAGGACAACTCAGGGCAGGAAAATTTTACTATCGGTCTGGATGTGGATGCATCATCTTCTCCCTGATTACTCAAAAAATAAAATAAAATAAAGGCCTTGATCATCGTTTCGGCCAAAGCAGATTTGTCATTCCCGAATGTTTCTATCGGGAATCCAGTGATGTGCTATTCCGAACATAGATTCCGGCTAAATGCATGCCGGAATGACATTGTGCTGGCCGAAACGATGACTAAAGCCAAAATAAAATAAAAAAGGCTCTGCTGTTGTTTAAAATTGATCAACGCAAAAAAATTATTTTATCTGTCGGTTCGTTTTTGCTGGTTGCAGCGATTCTGTACCGCGTATACCCGCTTGTCGAAAACGTATATCCGACAGCAGATAAAATAGATTTGCTTGAAACTCAGCTTGCCGGCTACAATCATCAACTGGGAAAAAAGAAACAATTGAAATCCAGAATGCAGGATTCAACCAAATTTTTGAGTAAACTTGAAGCGAACTTGTTTCGAGGCGATACACCGGCTTTGGCGGCAGTGGAAATTCAGGCCATTCTGGATTCAATCGTTTCTGAAAATAATATCGAAATATCATCAATTCAAGTGGTTGAAGGGGGAAAATTAAAAGAACTGCCTTATGGGGAGGTGACGGTTCGGTTGACATTCGGCGCGACCATTGCCCAGTTAAAGCATTTTTTATATGCCATAGAAACATCTTCACAGTTTTTGAAGGTGACTGAAACAACCATCCGCAGTTCATCCCGCGGTTCCATTGGAAAACGATTTTTAGGTGTCACTATGGTGATTACCGGTTTGATGGATCGCTTAAATATTATATCGGATAAAGAGTAATATATGGGGTCAAAAATCTGGATAATTAATATACTGCTGTTTGTTGTTGTTTCGATTTGTTTCATCAGGTCCTACGATGTGTGGTTTATTCAAGAATTTCAACCGGTGCAGAATTTAAGTGCCGGTCAAGCTAAAAATCAGAATGTTAAGTTACATGCGATTACAAAAGATACCCGGCCTGCATCATTCTATGATCCGATTGTGGGGAAAAATCTTTTTTTTCCGGACCGGACCGGCATTGATGAAACGGCGGCTAAGCCGGTATCAAAAACAGAAGAGTCCGATTCAAAAATTTCAGAGTTGGAAATCGTGGTTCATGGCGTTATGATGACTGGAGAAGCAAAAAAAGCATTAATTAATAATCCTTTTCCTGAAAAAGATGAAAGCATGACAATATGGATAAAAGAAGAGGATCGTATAGATGACGGTTCAGGGGAATCTGTAATTGTGATCAAAAGCATACAAAAAGAAAAAATTGTTGTTTCAATTGGCGGAAAAGAATTTGACCATTACATATTTAAGGCTAAGGATAATTCTGCTCAGGAGAATTCGTCAAAAGCGGCAACATCTGCAATGGGTAAAATGAAACCACAAAAACAGGTCAATCATTCAAATCCTGGAGCAGGACCGACCGGCAGACCTTCGGAACCTCCTTTTGAAATATCGCCTGATGGTGAGTATAAAATATATGAAACCCCGTTTGGAAAAATTAAACGAAGGATTAATTAAGACATATGAAACAGGAACGAATAAAACGTAAAATATCTGGAAGTATATTATTGCTTGGGGTGGTTGCATTGATTTTTAGCGGAGGGTGTGCCGCCACCGCAAAGCAGATTGCTGATACGGAGCAATGTCTTGCGGCTGATGTGGAGAGGATTAAAAAAAAACCGGAAGTTGTGGCTGAAATAGCTTCGCATCAAGCACATTCTCCTGATGCGAAAAAAGAAGCCCTTGCAAAGGCATTCGTTCCCGATGTTTCCGTTGATTCGGACCCGGATAACATGCCCGGGCCAGCAAAAACCGTTGCATCGTCTCAGTTATATAAGAAACAACAGAAAAATCCGGAAACAATTATCCGCCAGCCGGATGAGAAGTCGGATAAAGAGGTGGATCCTGAAATGTCGGCAGGATCCACCTCTTTTTC
>JAQIBZ010000604.1 GCA_027858815.1 Desulfobacteraceae bacterium | reverse complement strand
GGTTCTGCAACAGGCCAGTTAATTCCTGAACCTGTTTATCGGTCAGCGGTTTTGCCGGGATGCCCTGTGCTTCCCGCTCTTTTTTATGTTTCAGATATTCGGTGATCATTATTTTTCCTATCGTGATTTCCTATTTATGTTTAAGAATATGAGAAGATTAATGGCAAAGAAAAAAGCTCAAATTCAAGGCGCACAAATCCTGAGGAGCGAGGCGTACGAATGTACGTTGAGCGACGAAGGATGAAGTGCAACACAGAAGTTGGGCTTTTTACGAAGCCATCAGATGTTTATGCCCGCTTTATACCCCTGATGTATGGCATCAAACGCCATGCCGATGTTTTTGGCATCGCCAATTACATCACAGGCAATCTCTTTAGCCTCAATGATTGCGGCAAGGTCATTGATGGATCGTGATCCTGCGGCCAACACCACGGTGTCTGCCGGAATTTCTTCCATGCCGTCCGCAGTTTCAATCTTGATGCCGGTAGAGGTGATTTCCAGTGCTTTGGCCGTGACTTTTGATTCGACACCGTAACGGGTGACATCCTGCAGCATGCCCCAGCGGGTGGTTTTACCGAAGTCCTTACCGATTTTATTGATCATTTCAATAATGGTGATCTTCTTGGTTCCCTTCGTTGCCATTTCATACAACACTTCCGGTGTTTCCGCTTTGTTGACAAACAGGAATTTTAAAATATCTCCGGAAAGGGTGCCTTTTTCCGCCAGCAATAAGGCGGTTTCTACGCCGACCGCTCCACCGCCGATAATCACCACGCGTTTTCCGGTATATACCAGGCCAGCCAGTACATCCCATGCCTGGACCACATGAGGGAGTTCCACTCCCGGAATGGGGGGTGTCATGGGCATGGCACCGGTTGCCAGAATAATGTGATCCGGTTTTTCTTCGTCGATGAGTGCTTCATCCACGATTTGATTCAGGCAGATGTCGATATTGCGGTAATACACCTGGGTTTCCAGGTCATACGCCAGTTCGGCAAATTCCTCCCGTCCCGGAGGTGCTGCGGCCAGATATAATTGTCCGCCCAGTTCGTCACCTTTTTCAAAGATGGTTACCTGGTGACCGCGATCTGAGGCGGCAATGGCTGCATTCATCCCGGCAGCGCCGCCGCCGATGATCATAACTTTTTTAGGGGTTTCTGCAATCCCGCACTCTGTGTCACATTCGTATCCTGCTTTCGGGTTGCACAGGCATTCAACGTGTTTGAGCTTGAACAGGTTGTCAAAGCACCCCTGGGCGCATGCAATACAATGCAAAATTTCATCATCCCGGCCTTCTTTTGCTTTTTCCGGCAGATATGGATCAGCGATCAGGCTGCGAGCCATGGCAACCATGTCGCACATGCCGTTGGAAATAAGTTCTCTTGCCGTATCCGGATCATTGATACGATGGCTGGCAATGACCGGCACATTAACAAGCTCTTTGATTCCCCGGGCAAGATAAGCAAAGGCCCCACGGGGAACAGATGATGTGATCTGGGGCACTCTGGCTTCGTGCCAGCCCACATTAATGCATAGGGCGTCTACACCGGCTTCTTCAACAAGTGCTTTGGCATAAAGCCGGAGTTCTTCGCTTCCCTGTCCGCCGGGCATAAAGTCATTGCCGTTCATTCGCACGATGATGGGAAAATCATCGCCCACCTGTTTTCGGATGCATCGCATGATGTCCAGTCCAAACCGCATCCGATTTTCAAGGGAGCCGCCGTATTCATCCGTGCGTTGATTGGTCAGGGGGGATAAAAATTCACTGATCAGATAACCGGTGCCGCTTAAGATTTCCACGGCATCAAACCCGGCTTTTTTGACCCGAAGTGCCGCCTGTGTAAAATTGTCCACGATCTGTCGGATCTCGTCAACCTCCAGGGCCTTCGGGGTCTCCCCGGTCAAGCGGGAGGCAATGGCAGAAGGCGCCACCGGCTGTTTGCCGTCTGAAAAGAAGGAGAAATTATACCGGCCCGCGTGGTTGATCTGAACACAGGAATGGGCGCCGTTATTTTTGATAGCATCGGATAAACGTTTAAGCCCCGGAATAAATTCGTCTTTATGGGCACCGATGTTTAAGGTATTGCCGGATAAATCATCCACTGTGGCATATCCCACACAAATCATGCCCACTCCGCCGCGGGCGCGTTCTGCATAAAATTCAACAATCTGGTCGGTGACTTCAAAGTTGTTTGCCATTCCCAGGTGCATGGCCGGCAGATATATTCTGTTTTTGAGCTCAAGTGAGTTGATTTTAATCGGTTTAAACAGCGGATCTTTCATTTTATAATTCCCCCATAATTTAATATATAAATGTTTTTTTGGCGTTGATCATCGTTATGGCTAAGTTAAAATTTACACATACAAGGCATATTGGTTTTTCAGGCAAGAAATCATACATGTAGTATCTTGAGTGACTGAAAAACAAATATAACGCAGTAGATGGGAATTTTAGCAACGCCATCAAAAAATCACTTACCCGGTTGCCTAAGTCAAGGAAAAAGTGATATTTGATTTTGATAATGAATTACAATGAAAAAACGATCAATTATTTTATATTGCATGCAATTTGAAAAAGGGGGAACAATGGAAAAGGGATATGTTCAGGTCTATACGGGAAACGGCAAAGGCAAGACAACCGCATCCCTTGGTTTGTCAATAAGGGCAGCCGGTGCCGGGTTGAAAGTCTATATTGCCCAGTTTATGAAACAGGGCGGATACAGTGAGGTAAAAGCATTGGCGCGTTTTGACGATTTGAT
>JAQIBZ010000599.1 GCA_027858815.1 Desulfobacteraceae bacterium | reverse complement strand
ACCTTCATAATTTTGAAAACTTCATTCTCTCCGGGAGTAATTAAAACCGTCTGAGAGATGCTTTCCCCCACATTGCCCTTTAAAAAAACTTTGCTGGGCTTAATTGTTACAAACTTTTTTACCTGTCCTGATAACTGTAAAGCGATCTTTCCGTTTTTCGGATCATTGGTGTACACTTTAATACTTTTCTTCAATGACCGGCCGCCATATGACTTTGTTGACAGCTTGAATGTAATCGTATCCTCGCCACCGGGTGGAATGGGTTTCTCTGGCCGAGAAACTGTTGAGCACCCTCAGCCGGCTTTGACATTTGTGACTTCCAGATCCGCATCCCCTTTGTTCTGGATGATAAAATCATGGACAACATCAACTCCTTCATACACAGAACCGAAATCAAATGATCCATTTTCAATAACCACCACCGGAGTCCCTTCATCAGCCTGAACCGGTACCATAAAACCGACAACCGCAAAGAAGACTATCAGCAGTATTAAACAAAATCGATTACGCATACAACACTCCTTTAATATTAAAAAAATAAATAAGCAGATATCTGTATAGAGAATCTGAATTCACTGAATTACTTAAGTCAGATCCCCTCTTATGTCAAGTCCTATGTACCTTTCACAAAACTTAAAACCAATAATTTAGAATCAGGTTAACACATTAATTTTACATAAAACGTTAAACAATAACGTTAAAAATTTAAGGATGATTTTACATTTATCAAGTAATTACAAAAAAATCATGGTACCTTTATTCTTCAAACTTCAGTCTTTCTTGCCCATTTTTTTTATTTTTGTTAGAAATATTTTTAAATTATTCTCAAAACAAGGATCTGGAGAAATCATGCAATCGATAAAAGGGGTTTCACCGAGAATCAGCGCACTCATGGGCGTTGCCTGCTTTATTATTATTGTTGCGGGAATGCGGTCTGCCGGAGATATTCTGGTGCCTTTTTTCCTTTCCGTTTTTATAGCCATTATTTTTACACCGCCGCTGTTCTGGATGCAGAAAAAAGGTGTGCCAAACGTTCTTGCCATTTTCTTTATCATCACTTCACTGGTTGCTATTTCATATCTCATCGCCAGATTTGTAGGTACGTCAGTGAATGACTTTACAAACTCTCTTCCTGTTTACCGGCAATTGCTGGTTTCAAAATCAGCCGGACTCCAAAAGTGGCTGACTGGTTTTGGAATCGAAATCAGCAATGATATGCTGAGAAACTCTTTTAATCCGGGAACCGCAATGCAGATGGCCGCCAAGGCACTCAACGGCCTGGGTGGCGTCCTGACCAACGCATCCATGATTCTGCTCACTGTCATTTTTATTCTGCAGGAAGCATCCGGTTTTCCGAAAAAGATCCGGGCCGGATTAAAAACGCCTGAAAAATCTTTGGCCGGATTCAGTAGATTTACGGAAAGTGTCAATCACTACCTGGCTTTAAAAACCATTTTCAGTCTAATCACCGGATTGATTATCTGGGTGTGGCTGACAATTCTCGGAGTCGATTATTCCCTGCTCTGGGGGCTGCTGGCATTTCTTTTAAACTATGTACCGAACATCGGTTCCATTATTGCCGCTGTGCCGGCAGTGCTGCTTGCCCTTATCCAACTGGGAACTTTTTACTCCCTGATGACGGCTGCAGGATTTGCAACAGTCAATATCGTCATCGGCAGCATTGTTGAACCCAAATTTATGGGAGAAGGACTGGGCCTTTCCACCCTGATCGTCTTTCTGTCCCTTGTTTTCTGGGGATGGGTACTGGGACCGGTGGGCATGCTGCTGTCTGTTCCCTTAACCATGATCCTGAAAATAGCTTTTGAAAGCAACGAAGAAACCTACTGGATATCCGTGATGCTGGGCGGCGAACCGGCTGGAAACAAACCAGCATAAACACCAACATGAACACCAATATGAACACCAATATGAACAATTGATGAAATCAAATAAATTAATTCTCGGCTCCCAGTATTTTTTATACTTCGGCGTACTCGGTCTATTTCTGCCGTATTTTAATCTGTATTGTTATCACCTTGGCTTTTCCGGATTTGAAATCGGCGTCCTGTCATCTGTCCGGACGTTGACCACTGCCCTGTTTCCCATGCTCTGGGGAGCACTGGCTGACCGTTTTCTTATCCGCCGTCCCATATATATTATCTGCAGCTTTGCCAGTACCGCCATATGGGCATTGTTTCTGATGACAACCAACTTCTGGGCAATGATTGTCATTACCGCCTTTTATGGTTTTTTCTACGCACCGATTATCGCCTTTCTGGAATCTTTTTCAATGGATCTTCTGGCACAGGAAAAAACCAGCTACGGGCAGTTGCGCGCCTGGGGGTCTTTGAGCTTTATTCTCGTTGTTGTTATTACCGGACGCCTGATCGATGCACTTTCAACAGACGTAATTATCATTTTAATTCTGGCCGGTTCCCTGATCCATGCAGTTCTATCCGTCAACATCCCAACGGTCAAACACAACCGGCAGTCCACTTTTTCCGCAAGCGTCAGGACGATGCTCAACCGGCGGGTAATTATCTTTTTAACCGCCGCATTTCTCATGCTTTTCAGTCACGGAACCTATTACGGATTTTTCTCCATCCATCTTGAAAACCTCGGATTTAACGGATCGTTTATCGGTATTGCCTGGGCCCTGGCATCTGTTGCTGAAATTTTTGTGATGGTCAATTCCGAACGGATATTAAAACGATTTTCATATGACAATATTCTCATTTTTTCCTTCATCATTGCTGTTATCCGATGGGGAATCCTTTATTTTGCCACATCCGCATATCTGATTCTTCTTTCCCAGTCTCTGCATGCCATGACGTACGGTGCTTTCCACGTCGCCAGCATTCTTTACATGGACAAACTAACGCCAAAAGATGCCAAAACCATGGGGCAGACGATGAACAATGCCGTCACCTACGGATTCGGAATTATGGCCGGTTTCCTGTTTAACGGTTATTATTTTGAAATTCTGGGAGCACCGATACTGTTTACGATCAGTTCCGGTCTGGCTTTTTGCGGCGGGATGCTTCTTTTTCT
>JAQIBZ010000583.1 GCA_027858815.1 Desulfobacteraceae bacterium | reverse complement strand
CTCGCCGCCTGCTATCACAATATCATATCCCGAAAAATCAGCAATTTTTTTGCACACATCTTCCATGGGTTCGTTTTGAATGTCCAGGGAAAATATTTTAAATGATTCGTCATTTGCTTCAGCCAATGAGGGCAACAAGATTATGGCGATTGACACAACAACAAATATCGAGATGAAGATATGAAGGTTAAGATGATTTTTCATAATTATGTCGAAGATTTTATCTTAATTTAATATTTAATTATCAGATATTTACCATATTCATACATTGAATAAGCAGGCATTAAGCACAGGGTCTTTAAAAAGATCGATTCACTGCAACAATATCCTTATATCCTTGCTCAAGATAGTCGAGAAAACTCTTTAATTACTACTTTTATTACTACCTGCGGTTATTTAATTTGTCAATGAAAAAACATTAGAATTCAATGACATTGTATTCTTTTACCACTTTTATCCACATCAAGAGTCCCTCTACTCCTTGTGAAATGACTGCTTGCAAATTTGACCGATGGATTCAAGAAACACACGGATATCGAATTCCTTGGCTCTGGTCTCACAGCTATGTCTCATTTCAATGGTTCGCCTGGGGGTCATCCTCTGAACCGCCTGAATAACATTTTCCACGTTGGGATTTTTCCGTATCAATAAACCATAAGGCGTTTCAACTACATTTTCTATCACTAAGGATTCACAATTATTTTTTACTATCATGACTGAACTATCAGTGCCAACTGTTTCCAGCAAGCCACCCTCTTGGACTCCGATTACTGGTTTGCCCGCAGCCATACTCTCCACCGGGCTCATCCCGAAATCTTCGTCTCTTGGAATATAAATAGTGGCTATGCAAGAACCGATGAGATCCTGTAATTTTTTTTCGGCGACCCATCCAAGAATGTCTATATTGTTTGCGCCAACTGCTGATTTTCTAAGCTTTTGCTCCTCTGATCCACCGGAAACTACTACCAGATTTTTCTCCGGCATCCGTTTGAACGCCTCTATGACCAGATCCACTCGCTTCAGTGGGTCTAGTCGGGCGGTGGACAGGTAAAAATTGGACTGGCCCGACCAGGAAAATCGTTTTGTGTCGCAGGGCGGATGAACTACCACGGCATCCAGCCCAAGGTAATTCCGAAGCCGATTTTTCACATTTTCCGAATTGGCTATAATGGTATCCATCGTAGCCAATGCCTTTTCGTATAACGGCTGAAATTTCCGAATCAACCAATGGAGAACCGGCCGCTGCCAGAAAGGAATGGCCGAAAGATAAAAATCCCGTTGATCATAAACAAACCGGGCCGGAGAATGGCAATAATAGATATTCACTGGTGCCGGACTTCTTAAAACCCCCAGAGGTGCATAGGTGCCGCTATACAAAACCATAGGAAAATTCTCTATAAATAAATGGCTCCGATCCATGAACCCCCGCATCAAATTCAGGATCTGGAAAGGTAGCAATCCCTGGTAGCACTGAAGGGATTTCACCTGCTGAATCCATTGCATATCCCCGACGATAGATCCATTTGCGATGATTTCCGAATATCGACTACTTTTGAAACCAGCAACCACCGGCCAGCCAAAATGGCGAGACAATTCGCCTACCAGGCGCTCTCCGCCGCCCAGCATACTGAAATAATCATGCAGGATTATACCTGTTTTGCTGTTTTCCATGTGCAGATACCAAGAATACTGATAATTACCAGCTCACGCGCCCAGAACGCGCCGACTGCCCCGAGACTTTTAAATGCCGGAATCATTATCACCCCCACCCCCGCATCCACGATCAAGCCGCCTACCAGCGCCAAAACATACAGTTCCTGGCGCTGCCTGGCAATTAACGCCTGCCCCATGAGCAATGAAACAAAAATCAAGGGCATGCACCCGGACAGATACACCAATATCTGACCGGAGCAGACAAAATCAGCCCCATAAACCAGTCTTAAAACCGGCTTACCCACTACCGCGCAACCAGCGAAAACAATTACCCCCCCCCCGGCCATCACAATCAATGATTTCCAGAAAAGCCGCCAATATGCCTCTTTGTCATGCCTTCGGGCCACAAGACGCGGGAAACAGGACGCCATAAAAGCCGCGCCAAAAAGAAAAAAGCCTTCAATAAACCGGAAACCGGCGGTATATATTCCCAAAGCCGTATCATCGGAGAGCCATCGGAGCAAAAAAACATCCTGGCGAAGAGCAAGAAAGGTAAATACCGTAACGCCCCACAAAGGAAAAACTTGCACAAGATAATTGGAGACCGGATAGGGTTTGGCGGAAAGGTTCCGGTTTTCCGGCGGAATACACCACAGCGTCAGCATAAAAGCCAAAACGTGACTGCCAAGATATATCAAGGCAACCCACGCCGCCCCGAAGCCATAAATAATTGCACCCGCTACAGCCACGGAAACAAAGATGACCTTCTGTGCCAGGCCGACAAGCGCCTCCACATTCAACCGGTCCAGACCCCGCAGAACGCCGTTTAGAAAAGTGGTGGTGGATAGAAAGACCACCCCGACCATTAAAAAATCCAAAACCCGGGCATTGTCATTGACACCGACAATCGTGGAAATGCCCTTAAAAACCAGGCCGGCAAAAATGATCACAACTCCCTTAATCAGGATCAAATGCCGGTCGATACCCCTTTCTCCGGCTGAAATCATGCGGGTCAGAAAAATATCCAGACCAAAATCGATTACAATACCGAAAAGACCGGCAAATGTGAACAGGTAGTTAAACGCGCCAAACTGCTCAACCCCCCAGGCTCGCCCCAAAAAGACCCACAAGGCCATGATGAACACGCCGCCCAGTCCCAGGTGAACTATTTGAAGGATGACATTTCGCCAGCGGACAACACTCGTCCACCCGGCCGACACGGTCAAGAGATCCTCTCCGAAAAAGTATCAGGCCTGTTCACTGATTTTACCACCCGACACGATCTTTTCCTTGTTTCTTCCCCAGAACGCCATGATGAATGCCAGGAAAACAGATATGAACACCCCCACCACCAGCCCCAGTGCCACGTTCAATTTCATGTTCGGCGAAACCGGATCTTCGGAAAACTCCGGAGGGACAATGACTCGGGTCGTGATCATATAATCCAGTTTATTCTGTAGGGTTTTAATGCCCAATCCTTTTTCCTGTTTGGCCCCATCCGTGGCCTTTATCTGGCCCTGGATTTTTTCAATTTTCTCCTTTTGTTCCGGTTCCAACTGCTGAAGCCTTTTTTCCGCCAGGTTCTTTTCTGCCTGAATGTTTCTAATATCATTATCCAGTTCCTTGAGCCGGGTACGGAACTCACTGATGTTCGCCGGGATTTTAAACATCAGGAGTTCCCTGAGTTGGGACAAATAATTCTGCATATTCTGGGCCTCGCTGCTAAAGAGCATTAACCCTATGGCTTCTTCCCCCCGGGCCTCCGTGTTGGCCGTCAACTTGTAATTTATCAGCTCATTATAGCGCGTTTCAGACTCCGTTATCCTCCCCTTTAAGTCCTCCTTTTCCTGTTGCAATAATGTAATTTTTTCTTTGAGGAAATCTTGTTGGGATTGGATATTTTGTATTGAACTATCTTGCCTGTCTATACTATTTTTCATTTCCCCGTTTTTTTGCTCGTATTGCCGCTTTATGTCATCAATGATATTTGACAAATTGACGATGTGGATATCTATATCCTTTATTTCCAGATTTGCCTGAACTATTTTGTTTTCCAGTTCATTCCTTTTATGATTAAAAATCCGATTGTGATCATTGACCAGAGCTTGGTCGATCCTGGAAAGTAAAAGAATGGCTTGTGATTTTTTGGGCGCAGTTATTTCCATAGAAAAGAAGTTCCCCTCTTCCGGCACATCAACCTTAAAATCATCTTCGATTGAAAAATCCAGCTCACTATTCAATATTTCATGTACGGACTTTTCCTCGGCTTTGCGCATTTCTCCGACGATGGCCTTTGCCCGAGATAAACTCCTGTTTACGATAGCATCAGCGCTCTCAACATTTTCATACCCCCGATCATTCAATACTTGACCGATCTCCAGCATCGTTAAAGCCATGTACTTGGGGGTAATCATCAAAGTCGCCCCTAAAGCCAGGCAGCCAAACATGAGGGTTATCCCGGCAAGAAACCATTTCCTTTGAAACAGCACTGCCAGTAGATCTGCCAGGTCAATCCCGTCCTCCTCAGGCGGATACCAGCCATAAGGCGGCATCTGTATTTGCTGCGATTGCTGCTCTATTTGTTGTGTTTCCCGGAGTTCCTGCTTCAGCCGCTTTTGTTTCTGGTTATCCTTCTCGTCACGCAAGATACTTTCTCCCTCAAATTTCATTTCAAAACCACCAGCCGCATTTCAACTATCTTAAACTGCGCCTTTTCGTGTCAGAACCGACGGAATCGTCTTAAAAATAATTTTCACGTCCAACCACAAAGAATAATGTTTAACATACCATCGATCCAATTCCACCCGCTCGGAGTAATCCTCAATTTCACTTCGTTTTCCAGCCTGCCAGGGACCGGTAATACCAGGTTTCAAGGAACAATATACCCCGGCCCTGTCTTTATAGTAATTCGAGACCTCCTTTTGAACGATTGGTCTGGCGCCCACCAGACTCATGTCTCCCTTTAGCACATTCCAGAACTGGGGCAGTTCATCCAGACTCGTCTTTCTCAAAAAATTACCTACACGGGTAATGCGGGGATCATTTTTGAGCTTAAAATTCTTTTCCCATTCTTGTTTTGCTTGCGGGTCATTGGCCATAATTTCTTCTAATCGTTTTGGAGCATCCGCGTACATGGTTCTAAACTTGTACAAATGGAACGCACGGGCGTTTTTCCCTATCCGCCTGTGAGCAAAAAAAACAGGTCCTGTTGAGTTAAGCTTGATTGCAAAGGCAATGGGTATGAACAATATGGAAGACAGAATAAGCCCGACAGTTGCCCCCAGAACATCAAATACCCGCTTGATAATTATCTGATCATTGTTCAGCCCGTGATGCACCAATAGGAGGGCTTCCTCATCGCCCACCTTGCAGTTCCTTTTGGCATGCATATCCACAATGTCTTCAAAATTAAAAACTGTCTTTAAGGGGATGCCAAACGGCTCAATTTGACGAATGATTGCATCAATATGATTATGATAATATTCCCCCCGGGGTATGGCTATAAAGATTTCATGGATCTTGTTTTTTTGTATAGTTCGCACGATTGATGCCATATCCGTTTCCCGAGGATCGATCACCGAAATAACCCGAACGCCGTATTGCGGAGCCTCCGAAAACACATCAGCGATGCGCTGGGCTCTTTTCCCCCAACCGATGAGAAAAGCCTGAATATTGTAAAATCCTTTCTTTAAAGCCCAATCGTAAAGACTTTTGACCACCATCTTTTCAGCAACCACAAACACGGCTGCCATTGCAAAATAAACACCAAAAAACAGGCGGCTATAGTACTCGGCTTTAAAAAGATACAAGACAGCGGATGACAATATTCCCGCCTGAATTAGTGAAAACAAAGTGTTGAAAAATATCTCCCCTTTTCTCCTGTATCTATAGCCGGTCAGCATACCACGACGGAACAGACAAAAAACAATGAATGGAATGGAAAAATAAAGAAGCCATAAATATTTTTCAATGCCTTCAAACCCTTGTCTTTGAATGCCTATCAAATAAGCCAGACCAAATGCGAAAAGGACTAGAAAAATATCTAAAATCGTGATAGTGATTTGTATAATCGAAGAATACATAGGTCGAATACAATAAGAATATTTTTAAGATTCAGGGTTTCTTGTTATTGATATATTTTTGCCATTTGTCATCCAACTGAGTTTGCTCGTTTATTTTAATTTTATCCAGCATTTCTTGAGTCAAGCCCTTTACGCCCCGCAGATCCGCCCCCCTGAAATCGGCACCGTCCACACTGGCACCGGTGAGATCCGCATTCTGCAAATTCGCATTTAAAAATTTCGCATTGACCAAAAAACTGTTATTTAACGTTGCCTTCACTAATACGGAATTGCTAAATTCCGCATTTTCCGCATCTATTTCAGTCAGCCTGGCTTTAAACAGATTAACATCCTGAAGGCTTTGACCTCTGATGATTGCTTGATCCAATATGCAAAACCGAAAATCACTCCCTGCCCAATCACCGTAAGTAAAACGGGAATGCTGAAAGCGGGAGTGGCTCCAGTTTGCATTATGGGCTATTACAAGATGGAAATCAGCTGAGGCCGCCTTTACAAATCTGACTTTTGAATTGTCGAAATTCGCACTTTCTGCGCTGCACTTGCTTAAATCACTATAACAGAAATCAGAATTTGACAAATTGGTCCGGCTGAACAATGTCTTGCTGAAATTTAAATGCTGCAGATCCGCGCCTCTTAAGTCGGTAGCTTGAAGATCAATATACGGATCAATCTTCAGTCGGTTTTTTTGCAAAGAACCCAACATATGAGCGATATGAATCGCATCCGGATTCGGCTGGCTTTGCTTGCCCTCGCGCCATGGTGAAATTTCACGGGCTGTGTATGACAGGAGTGTTATAATTTTGCCATACTTTGATTCATTTTCCCGGGCGATCTCTCCCAGCGCTACAATTGCCTTCAACCGCACAGATTCATTTTCAAGCGAACGCACGGCATTTTCATATTGATAGCTCGAATACCCGTAAGTCCCCACAAACTGACAAACCACCAAAACTGACAGCAAAATTAATATTTTCCGAATAGACCCCGCATGTGCATAGATTTGTCCGTAATAAGTAGGAAATTTCCAGATAAAACCGCATAAAGAAATGAATGCCAGTATAATACCCCATTCAGACCATCCCCACCAGTCCCATAGGCAGAGACCGATGATGCCCGGTGCCAGCAATAACAGGGATTTTTTTATAAGCTTTTTTAATTTATCGCTCAACCTATCAAAAAAATAATAAATCCGTTCAAACAGCAAAAAATAGCTGACAACAAATCCAACAAACGGCAACACGCCCCACTTCTCGGGATTTTGCCATACATACCAGGAAAACAGCAAGACACCCACAAGAAGAATGTTGCTTTTCAAGAACCCAGAAGTATGACCGACAAACATTTTCACGAAAGTCTTCCTTCCATGCCTGAATAATCATCCAGAGCGGCCAGCATATAAGTTGTACACAGCACAAAGGGGATAGAATAATCAAGAAAATTATCAAACAACAAAGCAGCCAGAATCGCAATAAAAACAGGAAACGAAGGATGATTCCAGCTTCTATGGATAATACGGCCAATTAGAACAAGAAAGAATATAAGTCCGACAATGCCCCCTTCTGTCAGCATCTGTAAAAACACATTATGTACGTTAAGATCACTGCTCATCGTATTTTTCAAACGAAAAACACCAGGCCCGATGCCGATTATCGGATTATGCCGCCATAAGGAAATTGCCGTCTTCCAAATCTTGATTCTTTGTTCAAAGCCAGTTCCTTCCAAATCCGAGCCAGGCGTGTGCCCAATTTGCGGCTCACCATATCTCAATTGTTGCAAATAGGGCAAATACGGATCAAAGCGGTTACCAATGGCTGGTACATAGATTGTGACAACATGGAATATAATAATCAAGCCAATCATTGCGGAAGTCGCAACCAGAACTGCTTTTCGTGATCGTATATACTGCAAAGAAACCACCGCACAACCGACGCCCAAAGTCCAGAAAAAATTTCGGGATGAGGAAAAGACGCCGCCCATGAGTGCAACCATCAGGGTTAAAATTGCCAAAATATTGATTCGATCTTTTTTTTTTCTGCTTAACATAAAGGCAATACTGAATATAGCAGTAATGGCGGAAATAACACCATATGTTGTATAATGATTCAGTATGGATTTTGTTCTTCCATTTAACACATCCCTTGCCACGGTATACGCGTAAATCGGCTCCATCTTCGGACCCAGGAAAAAAAAGAGAATTCCCAGTACATGGATCAGAATGAAAAGCGCAAGGCCCAGCCAGATGGTATCCTGAAAATGAATATCATCTAAGGCACTTCCTTGAACCGATAATTGGCTGAATATTATATAGGACAATGGCAGTAAAGCCATTACAAACAGCGTAGCTCCCCCGTACAAGACGAATTGAGTCCAATTTTCATAACATTGCAGGTTTATAAACACGGAAAACAATAAATCCAGACCGAGCCCAGCAAATAACAAGCATTCAATCTTATATTTATCTAATAATATGTTAAATCGGTTTTTTTCAGAGATAATTTTCAAAAATAAGGCAAATATGATTAACCCGATTCCGACTCCCATATATTTGCTGAAATTTAAAGCGCTTGTAGGGAGGAATACGGAAAGAAAAAAAAGAAGAACAAAAAGACTGTTTTTATCCAAAATTTTAAGCATCCGGTCCGTTTTTAACCTTCAATTATTGATGAAACCAATCGGTTAATATCAAATTTTCGCTTAATCGTGGCGTGAACCTCGACCTTTTTTACCACACGGTTTTTTTTATCCATATCCGCTATAAGAGAATCCAGGGCTCGTATAAACAGATCCTTATCCCAGTTGTTGACGACCTTCCCGATATCTGTTTCTCTGACAACTTTTTCCAGCTCAGTGCCTTGATCACAAATCGCAATAACAGGCACACCCGCTGCAATCAAATTCGGAATCTTTGAAGGAAAGGCACCGGCTCCCGTTCCTTCGGCCTGGGGCACAACTTGTATGTCGGAAAATTCATAAAGCGCTTGTAACTGGCTCTCTGGCACCAGACCATGGAATTTAATCCGTTCATTCGCATTATATGCTTTTAATTGTTCAAATACGTGCCCTTGCGAAAAAAAATGACAACACACATTCGGTTGCCGGTCGCACGCTTCAGCAAAAAATTGATAAAGCATTTTGGGCTTTTGCTTTTCACCCAATGCGCCGGAATATACCAAATGAAAAAATTCACGTGGGAACAAACTTTTTAATAAGTCATCTATTTTATGAGTACTCATGTCTAAGGTCGCAAAAGGATAATGGACTTCACATTGTTTTTTTTTCAGACCGTATTCATTGATCAACTCGTCTTGCATGGATTCAGTCAAGCAAATTACCTTATCAAACCGTCGGAACAAAAAAGCTTCTATTTTTTTAACGACATTAGCGATAACCCGCCTTGAAAGACCCTCTGAAGATGTCGCCATAACGCCCAAAAGATCATGTATGATGACTATTTTGGTGATATCCCGGAAAAAAAAATTCATTAAGCCGGTAAAAAAAATCGGAGGCGCAATAGCTACAAAAATGTCGATTGTTTCATTCTCTTTTTTTGCTTCTTTAAAAAAATGCCAGGCAAACCAGAATTCTAAAACCAAACGCCGTAAAATTGCTGATTTAGGATACCTTATCTTTAAACCACCTCGCTTTATTTTTATCCCAGGAAGTGATTTAGCGGTATATTCAGGCTGCCAGGAGGGATAAAAAGGATAGGAACATATTACCGTTATTTCCTGTTTGTTCAGAATAAGGTTTTTAGACAAAAATGTATTGTATTTACCCGTGGAAATGAGCTCCGGATAAAAAAAAGGGGATGCAATAATTATTTTTTTTTTAGTGTTTTCCATCTTCATTCTAGTACAAAATCTTCTCTTTAACAATCTACGTCACAACCCGAATAAAAACCACAGAATCCATGACTCCATTAAAAGCTTTCCA
>JAQIBZ010000518.1 GCA_027858815.1 Desulfobacteraceae bacterium | reverse complement strand
ACCATCAGTTTTTTTTCGATTGCCATGGGCGTGTGCGGAATAACACTGGCTTCAATGGCTTCCGCACCATGCTTATAATCACGCCCCCAGTTCGACAGGCCGGGATTTAACGTTATTTGCAGAATGTCATGAGCAGTAACACCTGACGCCTGAAGTGCTCTTGCCAGAATGGATTGCCAATGTGACAGATCCTGTGGTGTGTATCCGCTGACAGTCGGATTATGCGTGGTTCCGGGGGCGGTATGAATCCGGACAATATCCCGAAGCGGTACCGCAAAAAGATTATACGGATAGTTTTCGCTGATGTTCCGACGTTCCATAAACGGCAGCCGGCAAATATCAGACAGATTCTCAATTTGAGACAGGTCAATATCCATTTCCTTGAAACGGTGTCTGTGAAAAGGGACATTTCGATATGCACGGTTTAATGTGCTTTGAAGGCGTTCTAACTGAAGCTGATTCTGCTCTTCAGGGCTCAGGGTGATGAAATCATTATTTGTCATCATAAAATTCTCCGTAATCTTTGCCAAGATAAGCTCTTTTGACCTCTTGATCTGCCAGAAGCTCTGACGCAGGGCCCTGGAGGACCACAGTGCCGGTTTCAAAAACATAGCCGTAATCAGCCACCTGGAGTGCGGCCTGGGCATTCTGCTCAACAAGGAGTATGGTAATTCCGTCGTTTCTCAATGTTTCAAGAATTTGAAAGATTTTTTCTACGATCAGCGGGGCCAGTCCCATGGAAGGTTCATCCAGCAGGAGCATTTTGGGGTGTGACATGAGCGCGCGGCCGATGGCAAGCATTTGCTGTTCACCGCCGGAAAGAGTTCCGGCCGGTTGCTTTGCCCGTTCTCTTAAAATTGGGAAAAGATCCAGAATCTTTTCCAGAGTCTGATTGACGGCAGCATGCTGCCGTTTCCGGTACATGGTGTAGGCGCCGAGTTTTAAGTTGTCCATGACGGTTATGGGACCAAAAATCAACCGGCCTTCCGGAACCAGGCTGATCCCCTGTTTGACGACCGCCGGCGGATCAAATCCTTTGAGGGGAATCCCTTCAAAAGAGATCTCACCTTCCCAGCCCGGCAGCAGTCCGCAGATCGCCTCAAGAAGAGTGCTTTTCCCGGAACCGTTTGCACCGATTAATGTATTGATCTGGCCTTTTTTGACTGAAAGGCTGACCCCTTTGACGGCCATTATCCGTCCGTAGTAGCATTTCAGATTTCTGATTCGCAGCATGTTTTAGTTTATCAATATATGTTAATAGAAAATTAGAATATTTGGGTACAGCCTTCCACCTTCCACCTTCAGCCTTCAGCCTTTTTCCCCGCTGTCCCCAGATACGCAGCAATGACCGCTTCATCCGCCTGAACCGTTCGCGGACTTCCTTGGGCAATCTTTTTTCCCTGATCCAAGACCACAATCCAGTCGGATATTTCCATTGTCAGGCTCATGTCATGTTCCACCAGAAGAATGGTCGTTCCCTGTTCGCGGATTTTTCTGATCAGATCGCCTAATTGCATGGTTTCTACAATATTTAAACCCGCCGCCGGTTCATCCAGCAACAGCAGTTTAGGGCTGGATGCAAGGGCCCGGGCAATTTCCAGCAGACGCTGCCAGCCAAACGGCAGGTCACCACTTGTTTTATCGGCATGTCCGTTTAATCCGACAAAATCAAGCAATTTCATTGCAAAATCATGGGCTTTTTTTTCTTCTGCAGCAACCCATGGCAAACGAAGGATACTGCCTAACATGCCGCACCGTGTCCGGGTGTGCTGGCCGACCAGGATATTTTCAAGAACCGTCATGCTTTCAAAGAGTTCAACATTCTGAAAGGTTCTTGAGATGCCGAGTTCAACCAGTTGATGCGGTTTTTTATTTTTAATCCCTTTATGATTAAAAATAATAGAGCCGCTATCAGATGGGAAAACCCCTGAGATCAGGTTAAAAAGGGTTGTTTTGCCGGCGCCGTTCGGGCCGATCAGGCCGGTAATAGTTCCGGGATTAAGCGAAAACGTGATGTCGCTCAAGGCCTGAACACCGCCAAAGGCTTTAGAAACAGATTCGATTTGAAGTAAAGGAAGCTTAGCGGTCATTTTTTTTATTGGCCCGTTCATATATATCTAAAAGTCCCCGGGTCAGGCCCCTGGGGAGGAAAATCATTACAACCATGAGAATGAGTCCATATACCACCATTTCAAACTCAGAAAATGCATGCAGCCATTCCGGCAGCAGTGTCAGCAATGATGCCCCGAGAAGCGATCCCCAGATACTGGCCATGCCGCCGATGACCACCATGGTGACCATTCGTATGGAGGCAATAAAACTAAATGTGCCCGGACTGATAAAAAAGACCAGATGGGCATATAAAAAACCGGCCAGCGCGCTGAAAGCTGCACTGAGGACAAAGACCTGCAATTTTAGTTTTTTGGTATCAACGCCAACAGCAGATGCTGCTTTTTCACCATCATGGATTGCCCGTAATGCCCGGCCGATGCGTGAGTCGATGATCCGCTGACACACGATGAAACTGATAAGTACAAATCCCCAGACCAGAAAAAAATAATTCCGGCCGGAAGCAAATGAAATCGGGCCCAGTTCCAGGGCGGGAATGCCGATAAAGCCGGATGATCCGCCGGTGACACTGCTCCATTCTCTGAACAGAATATTAACTATCATCCCAAAACCAAGTGTCCCCATGCCTAAATAATATCCGGACAGCTTGAGGGTCGGGATGCCGACGATGTAGGCAACGATCATTGCTGCGGCAATGGCCGCCGGCAAAGCCAGCCAGGGCGACAGGTTGTGCTGAACAGTCAGGATGGCGGTGCCATATGCGCCAATACCGTAAAAGGCGGCATGCCCTAGGGAAATCTGCCCGGCATATCCCATCAGCATGTTCAGACCGAGAGCCAGCAGGGTGTTGATGCCGATAAACGTGAGCACCTGAATATAATACGGGTTTTCAACATAATAACCGGTAAATATAATCAGCAGTAAAAAAGATGCATAGGAGATTCTGTTTCGGGTCTGGTGGTTGTTCATTTTTTTGTTTCTCTATTCCTAAAAGCGGTTGGCATCCGTTGAACTGATAATACCGCCAGGTCTTACATAGAGTATAAATAAGAGCAGCAGAAAAGCAGTGGCGTCTTTTAAGCCTGAAGAAACAAACCCAACGCCGAGAGCCTCTAATATACCGAGGAGAAATCCGCCGATCATTGCTCCCCAGAGACTGCCGAGTCCTCCCAGCATGGCGGCACAAAAACCTTTTAATCCGAGCATTGTTCCCATATCGTAGCTGCTCATGGTAATCGGAGCAATAATGACACCAGCCAGTCCCCCCATGGCTGTGCTCAGACCAAAGGCCAGCATAACCATTAATTTAGAAGGGATTCCGACAATCCAGGCGGCCCGTTTACTGATAGCATTGGCCTCCATTGCTTTGCCGGTCAGGGTTTTTTTATAAAACAGCTGCAGGCCGACTGCAGCGACCAGAAAGATCACAATGATCCAGATACTCTGGGAAAGCAGCTTGGCGCCAGCGATATCTAAAGGCGGGTGAGATGAAAAAGAGGGGATGCTGTAGGCGTCCTTGCCCCAGATGATCATTCCAAGACCCCTCAAAAAAATAGATGCCCCCACAGTAATGATAATTAATACGATGGGCTCGGGATTTTTAACTGAACGAATGGCAAGGCGTTCAAACACCAGTCCGGCAAAAGCGACGCATATGATGGTTAAAAGCATTGCCGGGAGCAAGGGTAAATGCATGGTGCCGAAAAAGGTAACCATGCAAAGGGAACCCAGCATGACAAACTCACCGTGCGCAAAATTAATGAGGTCCGTGGACTTATAAAGCATGGAAAAGCCAATGGCGATTACGGCATAAATAGCGCCGTTGGTAATTCCGGAAAATAAATACTGGAGTATTTCCTGCATATTCTAACTTTTAACTTTCATGAAAACTTTATTTAATCTATTTTAATTATAAAATATTATTAAAACAATAGCTTATAATTAAAAATCAGGTCCGTTGCATCTAAATCCGGCCATGGAATCAGTTCCATGGCCGGAAAAATAGCAAATATAGATGTTTGAAAGGTGATGGCTTCGTAAAAAGTCCAAATTCTTTGTTGCGCTGCACCCTTCGTTTCTTCATGGTACGCTAAGTACAAATCATCACTCAGGATTTGCACGCCTTGCCAATTTGATAAAAATGGTGGAGCTTTTTTCTTTGCCATCGAAATCTGACTTTTTACGAGTTTGTCAAAGGTGAGTGCTGAAAAAATTTTGTGTTAACTTTTTTCCCCCTTCAGCCTTCTACCTTCTACCTTCCACCTAAGCCCCTTACTTTAACAATTCCCATTTACCGTCTTTAATTATTACCATAACAAATGCATCCGGGCTCAGGCCGTTATGATCTGTTTTGCTGAAGTTGAAAATACCGCTGACCCCCACATGATTTTTTGTGTTTTCCAGCGCCTCACGGATTTTTTCTTTATCGCCGTTGCTGTTTTCCATTGCTGCTGCCAGAATTTTTACTGCATCATAGGCGTATCCGCCAAATCCGGATACGGATGATTCGTATTTTTTCCCATACTCACGGATGTAAGCGGTTAGTACTTCTTTTTGCGGGTCACTGTCAGGAAGAAGAGCGGCAACCAGGATTTTTCCGGTGGGCAGCATGATGCCTTCGGCAGCAGAACCCGCCAGTTCGATAAATTTGGGAGAGGCAACTCCATGGCTCTGGTAAAGAGGAATGTCAAGTCCAAGCTGTTGCATGTTTTTTGCCAGTACGGCCGGGCCGGGATTTGTGCCCCAGCACACAATCGCTTCAGGGCTATCTTTGCGGATTTTTGTTAACTGGGCAGTCATGTCAGTGTCTTTGGCACCGTATGCTTCAGATTTAGTCACTGTTAATCCGAAATCTGCAGCCTGGACAAGCAGCTGTTCTTTGCCGCTTTCACCAAATGCATTGCCAACAGAGATAATACCGATTTTTTTGGTGTTATTTGCTTTTAAATTTTTATAAATTGCGGCAACCGCCAGAATATCACTCTGGGCGGTTTTAAAAACCCATGGATCAATCGGCTGGACGATTTTATTGCCTGCTGCACAGCTGATAAACGGGATTTTCGCCTTCTGGATCATGGGTATGACTGCCAGCGTCGTCGGCGTCCGGCTGGGACCGATAATGGCGATGACGTTATCCTTGTTGATCAGTTTGCTGACACCCATAACTGCCTTGGAAGGATCCCCTTCGGTGTCGTAGATCACGGCTTCTAACATATGGCCGTCAATACCGCCATTGGTATTGATCTGGTCAACAACCATTTCCATGGATTTTTTTTCAGGGTCACCTAAAAAGGAGGCTGGGCCTGTTACGGCAAAAATACCGCCGATTTTATACGGTTTTTTATCAGATGCTGAAATTGCAGGTGATGTAATCATCAGGCAGATGATGGCGATAATTAAAAAAAACATCATCGAACAGTTTCGATTAACAGACAACATAATTTTTCTCCTTTTTAAATTGATTAATCAATAAAAATGATACTCTCAAAAAAACAGATGGTTATGTTAAAAAAAATCCATATACAACGCAGTAACTGAGACTTTTAACGACGCCATATTAAAGCGTGCTCAGCGTACTGCCGTCAATGACTGCGACGCCTTTATCCAGTAAAACCTTTATTGCGTCTTCGGTTTGATCAAATCGGAAAATCATGATGGCCTTATCACCGCTTTGCTGGATGAAGGCATACATATATTCAACATTGATTCCGGCATTTTTAAGAATATCAAGAATCCTGTGAAGTCCGCCAGGATTGTCATCAACTTTGACGGCAACAACCCGTGTTTTTCGGACGGTAAATCCAGATTTTTTCAGTGCTTCTTCCGCTTTTGTATTATCATCTACAATTAATCTCAGTACACCGAAGTCAGATGTGTCGGCCACAGCCAGCGCCCGGATATTGATACCGGTTTCTGCCAGGATACCTGTAACATCAGACAGTCGGCCGGCTTTGTTTTCAATAAATATCGATATTTGTTCGGCTTGCATGACGTCCCTCCTTTACCAAAACAATTATTAGATTTTGCGATTATCAATCACCCGCATTGCTTTGCCTTCACTGCGTGCGATGGATTTCGGTTCAGCAAGCTTTACCTTTGCAGAAACCCCAAGTGTTTCCTTGATATCTTTTGAAATTTTACTTTCCAGCTGTTGGAGTTGCTTGACTTCATCGGAGAAAAGATTTTCTCCAATTTCCACCCGAACCGTCAGTGTGTCAAGGTTGTCTTGTCTGTCCACAATCAGTTGATAATGGGGCTCTACACCTTCAACCTGCATGAGTACGCTTTCAATTTGAGACGGAAATACATTAACGCCCCGAATGATGAGCATGTCGTCTGTTCGGCCGCTGACTTTGTTCATTCTTACGTGGGTCCGGCCGCAAACACAAGGCTCCGGATTCAAGGTGGTGATGTCTCGGGTCCGGTAACGAATGACAGGAAAAGCTTCTTTCGTGATAGTTGTAAATACGAGCTCGCCGGTATCCCCGTATGGCAGGGCGGTACCGGTATTGGGATTGATGATCTCCGGAATAAAATGGTCTTCAAAGATATGGAGCCCTTTTTTGGCTTCTAAACATTCAATGGAAACACCGGGACCCATTACTTCGCTGAGCCCGTAAATATCTATGGCATCCATGTTGAGTTTTTTTTCAATTTCTTCCCGCATATCTTCAGACCATGGTTCCGCGCCGAAAATGCCGGCTTTAAAGTGCAGGTCCTTAAATGAGATCCCCATTTCTTCAGCCGCTTCAGCCAGGTGCAGGGTATAAGACGGGGTTGCGGTTAAGATCGTGGGTTTAAAGTCTCTCATGATAATGGCCTGTCGCTTGGTATTTCCGCCGGAAACCGGAATGACAGATGCGCCGAGTTTTTCCGCGCCATAATGAACGCCCAGGCCACCGGTGAAAAGTCCGTACCCGTATGCATTATGAATAATATCCCCGCGTGTGGCACCGGCTGCGGAAAGGGCGCGGGCCATGAGTTCTGCCCAGGTATCAATATCTCTTGCCGTATAGCCGACGACTGTGGGCTGCCCCGTAGTTCCGGATGATGCATGAATACGAACCACATTTGCCATGGGTACGGCAAACATGCCGAACGGATAATTATCCCTTAAATCCTGTTTGGTGGTGAAAGGGAGTTTTTCCATATCCTTTAATGATTTTATATCGCCGGGCAGAATGCCGGCATCATCAAGTTTCTTCTTATAAAATGGTACGGTTGCATAAACATGGGAGAGAACTGTCTGGAGTCTCTTGAGCTGAATGGATTCAAGCGCTTCCCTGGGCATCGTCTCATATTCAATGTTGAAAATCATTCTTGCCTCCTTAGATCATATTCCGCTGCGGAACTTGAAATATTTGATAAATTGGATAAATTAATTCAGAAATGGAAATTAATCCTAACCGGCTAAATTCCCTTAAAAAGTGGGTTTTCTTTTTTCAAGAAACGCCCGGGTGCCTTCCTGGGCATCCTCGCTGGCCACGCATAAGGCAAATGCGTCTATTTCCATTTTACAGCCGGTTGCCAGATCAACATCCAACCCCTGGTTAATAGTCTGTTTTGCCATATTTAAAGATACTTTGCCTTTGGAAGTAATGCCTTTTGCAGTTTTGGTGACCGATTCCATGAGTTCATCTGCCGGAATGACCAGGTTGACAAAGCCAATTTGGGAAGCTTCCCGGGCGGATATCATCTTACCGGTGAAAATCATTTCTTTTGCCCTGTTTTTCCCTATGATGCGGGAAAGTCGCTGGGTGCCTCCAAATCCGGGAATCAGTCCCAGGGTAATTTCCGGAAGTCCGAATTTGGCGTTTTCAGATGCATAAATAAAATCACAGGAAAGCGCCAGTTCCAGGCCGCCGCCCAATGCAAATCCGTTAACGGCCGCAATGACCGGAATGGTAAGGCCCTGGAGGGCGGCCATGGTTTTATGGCCGTTAGCGGCAAAAGATTTGGCAGCAAGGGCATTTAATTCAGATAGTTCCGTAATGTCTGCTCCGGCAACAAAGGCTTTTTCGCCGCTTCCCGTCAGAATCAGTACCCGAATTTTTTCATTGGCGGCAATTGATTCAACTACCTGAAAAATTTCATTCAATACTTCTGCGTTAAGTGCATTTAATGATTTGGGGCGGTTGATTGTAACCGTGGCGATATTGTCAGTGATGTCAAAAAGAATATTGTTGTAGGCCATATGTTTTCCTCCAAAAAAATTTAGAAGTTATATTATGATAATAGAGGTAAATAAATGAACTTGGCAGTTTTGTCAAACACAAGCATCTTTTCAGCTGGTTGAGTATTTTTACATGAATCACAAAGCACGGGATCGAGAATCCGAATGTAATTATATTGGGCCTTGATCATCGTTTCGGCCAGTACAATGTCATTCCGGCATGCTTCCCCGATAGAAACATTCGAGGACAAGCTTAGCCGGAATCTATGCTCGGAATAGCACATAACTGGATTCC
>JAQIBZ010000408.1 GCA_027858815.1 Desulfobacteraceae bacterium | reverse complement strand
CGGACATGGTTCCCCCCTGACAATCGCACATCAAGAGATAAAATATTTATAATCAAAATCAAAAAGAAATGGTGGCGTATAGGGTTAACTGTTGAAAATTCTCAAACAGTTTTAAATCTGATTAAAGAAGAATGTTCAGTAATCGTTTTAAAAAATAAATTATGAAATTCTTTTGTATATGTCTTTTCGATGGCCGATTTTTACAATCAGGATGACCAGTCTGTCATTATGAATTTCATATATTATGCGATAATCACCGACACGCACTTTATGAAACGTATTGTTTCCTTTCATCTTTGTTGTACCGGGCTCCGGTAAATTCCGGCTCAGATCCTCTATTCTCTTTTTAATCCGCACCAGATCCCGTTTGGGAAATCGCTTCAGGCTTTTCAATACTTCAGGCCGAAATTCAATGGAATACGTCATAAATCAGAGCCCCAATTTTTTCCAGACTTCTTTGGCAGGAATATTGTCTCCCGGTTCTGCAAGCGCCCTTTTTGCATCTTCAATGTCAATATGATCTTCGATTTGCAAAAGCAGTTCAAGTTCATCAATAGAAATCAAAGCAGCAACGTCCTGGCCTCTGCGTGTCAGAATAATCGGTTCCTTCCTGTAGGCGACTTTATTAACAATATCGGCAAAATTCTTTCTTGCATCGGCTGTGGAAATTTTAGTAGTCATCTGGTATCTCCTTTTTGTACCTTATGTACAAAAAGTACATGAGGTACATAAGCCTGTCAAGTATAAGTGTAAAGGCAAAAGTGTTATAAATTTTGCACTTTAAGAATTGATTGCATTATGAAAAAATATAGGCTATAGTGTGATTAAATTCGCACTTTAATTGCGATAAAGTGACTTAAGATACATTATGGGTAATATTATGAGTGGTATTATGATAACAGACAAAATGTCTCCGGCCGCTATAGCGGAAGAATTAGGTAATCGGCTTAAGCAAGCGAGGCTGAATGCCGATATAACTCAGGCGGAGTTGGCATCAAAAACCGGTTTAAACAGGCGGACGATTCTGAATGCTGAAAAAGGCAATGTTTCGCTAAAAAACCTGGTCGCGATATTAGTTAGCCTGAACATGGCAGACCAGCTCAATTTGTTTTTACCTGTACAGGAAATATCTCCTTTGCAACTGGCGAAACTCAAGGGGCAAAAACGGCAGCGCGCTTCAAAATCCGGAAAGCGGAACTCCCAAACCAAAGAGGATAAACGCTCATGGTAATGGAAGTCGTTAACGTAAAATTTAAGGGGCAAGCTGTCGGTGCTGTCAGTTTCAATACGGAGACCGGTTTAGGCTCATTTGAATATGAATCCCGTTTTATAAAAACCGGCATTGAACTTTCGCCCATCAAAATGCCTTTATCCAAAAAGATTTATTCTTTTCCGGAAACGAATAATGAAACGTTTAAGGGGCTGCCTGGAATGATTGCAGACTCTTTGCCGGATGATTTTGGCAATGCGGTAATGAATGCCTGGATAGCCAGTCAGGGTAAGTCGGCAGCCGATATTACCCCTTTGCAGCGTCTTCAATATACAGGCAAGCGCGGCATGGGGGCATTAACGTATTCTCCGGCAATCCAGCGAAAAAACCTGAACAGATCACAGCCGGTTGAAATTCAGTCTCTGGTTTTCATGGCCCAGGAAATTTTAAACAAACGGGAACAATTTCAGGTAACCCTTGGATCACAGGGTCAGGAGGATAAAGAAGCAATGATGGCGCTGTTGTCTGTGGGTGTGAGTGCCGGTGGTGCCAGGCCCAAAGCAGTGCTTGCATTTAATCATGATTTTACAAAGGTAAGGTCAGGCCAGGCAGATGCACCGGAAGGGTTTACGCATTTTGTCATGAAATTTGACGGTGTCAGTGAATTTAGAAAAGATAAGGAAACCTTTGGTGACCCCATGGGGTATGGCGCAATGGAGTTTGTTTATCATCTTATGGCCAAAGCATGCGGAATCGACATGATGCCCTGTCACTTGATCAATGAAGGAAACAGACGCCATTTCAT
>JAQIBZ010000381.1 GCA_027858815.1 Desulfobacteraceae bacterium | reverse complement strand
GAACAATAATATTAAATACGTGGGGATGCTTCACTCCTTGCCACCTCAGGTGGCAAGGTAACTTATCCCCCTCTGGGGGTTATTTGAATACCCTGCCCTCCGGGTAGGGATTCTTTATTCTCTCCGAGGATTGTCGATTCAAGTCTACGAGATATCAATGGTGTCTGACTATTGCCTCTTTTATCACGCATACTTTGGTGAGCGTTTATGATTTTGACGCTAAAGAACCATTTAGATATTTATGAACCAGGCTGGAGATAAGAGTTTGATATGGGATACCTTCTTCAATAGCCTTTATCTGAATTTGATGATAATCCTTTTGAGTGAGACGAAGGTTTATGCGTTTATCTTTTTTCAGGGTATTGCGGGCAGCTGCAATTGCCTTATCTTTTTCCTGATCAAATTTTTTGACAGGCTGCCATTCATCACGTTCGATTGACTCCATCAGCTCTTTTTCTTCCTGGTCAATTGGCTTAAATGCTTTTTTGCTTATTTTCATCATTCCCCCTTTAAACCGAAACGCTTTGTATATTTACGGCTTGGAAAGGCTGTTTTGAGAAATATTTCTTTATCATTTTCGACAAAAGGTACAATAAAGGCATAGTTCTCGATCTCCAGGATATACATTTTTTGATTCGATCGTCCTGGATTTTCTTCAATTCCGAGTATCTGTCCTGATTCAATCAGATAAGCTATTTCTTCAAAGGAAATCCCACGTTCACGTTTCAAGATATCATTTTTTTCGGAATTCCAATTCAAATATTTCATATTATAAATATATGCCCATGACTGCCTTTTGTCAACAATCTGTTTGAGTGTTATAAATGAAAATTTAAAATTTTTACTTCCTTTTCCAGCCTATGGACCAGATTCATTTTTGTCAGTTCTGTATCATAATGAACCTGAATACCGGTCCAAAACTCAACTGACATACCAAAATACCTTGATAACCTTAATGCAGTGTCTGCGCTAATCCCTCTTTTGCCGTGAACAATTTTATTGATGCGCATCGCAGGAACACCAATATCTTTGGATAGCCTGTACTGGCTAATTCCCAATGGTTTTAAAAACTCCTCAAATAAAATTTCTCCGGGGTGTGTTGGAGGAAAATCTCTTTTCATAATGTCTCCTTCAATGATAATCTACAATTTCAACACTATAGATACCATCATCATGCCATTTAAAACAAATTCGCCATTGATCATTTATTCGAATGCTACTTGGGATACATTGTAGACTGGTGTCTACAGTCCTCGGGGAGAAGAAAGGCGATAAACCTTAGATTGTCATTTACAATCTACAATTCCGGAAAAAATTTTCCACACTGCTCTTGGCTGTTCAAAACGACAGGATTCCTGAAATTTTCTGGAACGCGTACAGTCGATAAGCATCGTCAGCATTCTCTACTTTTCTGAGATACAATATGTTGTTTGAGATTTAGATTTTATCAATGTATGAAAATTATTTTTGAGCCTTACGGACAAATAACTCATTGGCGGCGAGTTTCAAACTTCCTCTTGAAACAGCAAATTAATTTTCCTCAAATTCACTTTAGATAAAGACTGCTGGAGACACTTTGAAACGTTTGCTCAATATTTTTATCTGACGGATATTTATCTGACGTTTACCAGACAAAATTTCTGAAATAACTCCTTGACTTCCAATCTCATGAAGATCCGACTGCTTCATGCCATGTTCTTCCATCAAAGTTTTAAATTACTCCCTCCAAGACCCCCGATTATATTCTTTATGAGTAAGAATATGCCGAATATAAATTCGATGCGTATTATAGTGTATTGCGGCAATCAAGCGGGCTTTATTGCCACCTATATTAAAAAATATTATGAATGACGATTATCCAGCTTCCAGAATTTTCCGACAGATCTCATCAATTTCCGGCAAGGCCTTTGTTAATGGTTTTCCTTCAAGACTTTCCATGAAGATCGAATGGTCTTTGGGAATCATACCGATCACTTTTGCTGAATTCAGCTGCTGTTTCATGACATCTTCAATGGCCGGTTCCACCTTGTTTAAAACAAAACAAATCTTTTTATCGGCATTTGCCGCCATCCCGATCATTTTTTTTGCCAACTGAAACGATTCGGATGTGGGGTCAATGACACCTAAAATCAAATCGCATTCCCCGACAATACCCCGACCAAAATGTTCCACACCCGCCTCGGAATCCACCAGGACCACTTCCTTTTCACCAGTTTCAAGACTGGCCAGAAACTTTTTCGAAAGCACACCCATGGGACAGGCACACCCTTCCCCGATATGATGGATTTTACCGATGATCAGCATCTCAAGGCCATCTTCTGATTTGGCAATACATTCTTTCGGTAAATCATCAATGGTCTGTTTTCCGGAAAATAATCCGGCAGGATTATCCGTCATCATAGTCTGGTTTAATTTTGCTTTAAATCCTTTTTTCCCGCCCAGGAAATCCATCAGGTGCTTTGGTTCAGAAATCCCAGTCAGGTTTTCAAGACCGATATTGGATTCATCCCCGTCTACAAGAAGCACCCGATACCCCAGTCGTTTCATTGACCGGGCCAGCAATACCGACAATGTACTTTTTCCACACCCGCCTTTTCCGGAAACACCTATTTTCATTTTTTTCTCCTATATAGTGGTTGAACGAAAAGTCTCCAAATTGCACTTTTTTTTGTCATTGCGAGGGAGGTACGACCGAAGCAATCTCATTATCGACAGGGGATTACTTTGTCGTTCGTTCCTCACTCCGCGTAATGACAACCATGATTTTGAAGTTTTCGTTCAGGCACGAGTTAGTTATAGTTGACATTCACCAAAAATAATCCCTGTGCCGGGGCTGTGACACCGGCCAGTTTCCGGTTTTTAGCTTCAAGAATATGTTTGAATTCTTCCGGGGAGGTTTTTTTCAACCCCACATCAACTAATGTACCCACCAGATTCCGGACCATATACCGCAAAAATCCATTGGCTGTTATTTCAAAAATAAGATACCCGTCTTCATTCTTAGCCAAACCTGCATGTATCACTGTCCGAATGGTATGTGCTCTGGGACTTCCGGTGCCTTCAAAGGATTTGAAATCATGGGTGCCGATGATATGCTCAGCTGCCTGTTGCATGGCTGCCACATCCAGTTTTTTTCTGATGTGCCATGTATATTGGCGGCCGATTGCGACAGGAATGAAGCGGTTAAAAATCCGGTACTGGTAGGTTTTGGTTTTTGCAGAAAACCGGGCATGAAAATCGTCGTCAACATTTTCACAGGCAGTAATGACAATGTCATCCGGCAGCAGACTGTTTAACCCGGCAAAAAACGCATCGGCCGGGATTTTTGATTCGGTTTTAAAGTTGGCCACCTGGCCCAGTGCGTGGACCCCGGCATCAGTTCTGCCGGATCCGGATAGACGGATTTTTTCCCGGGTCATGGTGGACAGGGCGGTTTCAATGGCTTCCTGTATGGTGATGTCTCTGACCTGAATCTGCCAGCCATGGTAGGCTGTGCCGTCATATTCAATGGTGAGTTTATAGTTTTTCATTATTCGTCGATGATAGTTTCTGAGATGGTTCCTAAAATGTCTGGTTGAAAATTTTGTCGACACCTTTTCAAGAGGTTTCCAGAGAATAGAGTCGATTAAACAAAGCGTAAATGACGCAGGGGCTTGTAAATGCAGTTGCGTTTGAAGACGCCCCATATTGGTTCACTGAACTCAGAAAAGGTGGCATTCCGAAGGCGCAAATCTTCTACATCCTGTTCCAGGCCCGGACCGTAGGCTTTGACCTGTGCAGGGAAAAAGGTTTCCGTTGCATATCGGTAAACTTCGATGTCTGCAGTGTTGGCTTCCTCGACCCAGGCGCGGAGTTCCGGATCCTCAAGAATGGGCCAGGTGATTTTTATTTTGCCGGTATTTTTTCGCAGGTAACCGTTTTGGAGCTTATCATTGCCCAGCCATGCGCGGAACATGACGAATGATTTATCGAATTGCTCGGTCAACCCCACAAAACCCACCTTTTCTTTCATGATCCGAATAGCCGCAACCGGATCTTCCTTGCCGCACAGCCAGCGTGTCTGCACATTGCGTTCTTCCGGATCTGCGCAAAATCGTTGCAGATCTTTTTTTGATATGTGTTCCGATTGCTTGCGGTGAGAACCCAAAAAATCTGAAACAAAGCGTCGGAGCGGGTCGCGCAGAATAGTAAAATACCGGATTTCAGGATGGCGCTTTTCCAATCCATTGAAAGGTGTGACCCGGTGGCCGCAGATTCCCTCCAGAAAAGGGTAGACACGTCGGGCTTTTTTTAAATCTTCGGCGGAAAGCCATTCTTTTGACATTCGTTTGTACATAGGCGGTCGAATGTCGAGGTGCCGCGCCCCGAAAGACCGTCTTAACAAAGTTCGCATGGTGGTCCCGGCTGTTTTGGGAATGTGTATGAAAGCGTACATATTTTTCTCCAGGTTCAATGGGTATACTGCGTGTTCCAATCAGTGATGACCGATTACGACAAAGCTTAATCACCGGAATGACAGAAAAAAATTTATGACATGAATCAACGATCGTGTCAAATTATTGATCGGCGTTTTGTATGTTTTACCTCTGCATTCTACAATCGTATATGCCTATACACGAAAGTGTATTGGAGTGTCGGAAATGTATTAAAATATAATATTGACAAATAATGTGGTTCAATTCAATAAATGTTTAAGTTCAGGTATAAGGTGGAAGCTGGAAGGTCTTAAAGAAGTGGAAATCATCGTTGATGTTTTCCCTTCAGTCTTCAGTCTTCAGCCTTCGACCTTCTACCTGACAATAAACTGATGCCTGAATCAAGGCATTAACAGTTAATAAAAATAAATTCTACAAAATGAGGAAACTAATATGTGCCAGGGATTTAAGGCTGCCGGAATATATGCGGGAATTAAAAAGAATAATATAAAAGATTTGGGGCTGATCATTTCAGATGTTCCGGCAGCAGTGGCCGGGGTGTTTACAAAAAACCAGATAAAGGCAGCGCCGGTTCTGCTGGATATCGAAAGAATCCGGTCCGGAAAATGCTGCGCGGTAATTGCCAACAGCGGCAATGCCAATTGCTGTACCGGTGAGCAGGGAATGAAAGACGCTGTACGGGTGACAAAGGCCGTGGCTGAAAAACTTGGGGTGGCCGAGGAAATGGTGCTGGTTTCATCCACTGGTGTGATCGGTAAGTCTCTGCCGGTTGAAAAAATTGAGACCCATATTCCGCAGCTTTTTGATGCATTATCTTCGGATGGGTTTACCCGTTTTGCAGAATCCATTATGACCACAGATACGATACCAAAGAAACTTTCACGTATGGTTGAAGTGGCGGGAAAATCTTTTTCTCTCACCGGCGTTGCCAAGGGGGCGGGCATGATCCGTCCGGATATGGCCACCATGCTGAGTTATGTGTGTACAGATGTTGAAGCGGATTCGTCGACATTAAAGACGCTGCTGACTGATGCGGTCAACCTGTCATTTAACCGGATCACCATTGACGGGGATACCAGCACCAATGATATGGTGCTGATCATGGCGAATGGGATGTCCGGGGTATCTTTAAATGACGAACTTGTCAAAGCGTCGTTTAAAAATGCCTTAGAAGAAATGCTTGTTGAACTGGCCAAGATGGTGGTCAAAGACGGTGAAGGGGTGACCAAGCTTGTTGAAATTAAAATCATTGGTGCGGCATCTGATGTTGATGCGGAAAAAATGGCGGATACCGTGGCCCACTCCCCCCTGGTCAAAACCGCGTTTTTCGGGGAAGATGCCAATTGGGGAAGAATCATCGCAGCTCTGGGGCGTTCCGGCGTATCCCTGAATCCGGATGCTATTGATATTTCTTTTAATGATATCATGCTTGTGAAAAATGGGCTCTGGTGCGGCCCAGATGCTGAAATAGAAGCCACCAAAGTGATGAAACTGGCGGAGTTTGAAGTGGCTATTGATGTACATCTTGGCGTTGGGCAGTCATCCTGCTGGACCTGTGATTTTTCTATTGATTATGTGAAAATCAACGCTGATTACCGGTCATGATTTTGCAATGAAAGAAAGCTTCCGTGAGGCAGCTTTCTTTCATTCTCATCTTCCCTGCCAAAACCTGATAAAAAAATAAAAAAGTTTCGAATTGCATCTTAACCAAACTTACTTTCATTTTTTGCCGCGTGAAATGGCGTCATAATGCTATGATCTGTGACGATCCCAAAAGAGTGGGCTTAATTTTCCCCTGAAATTTATGAACAGCAGAAAATTATGATGGGGAAAACTGTATATTGTGCCTGTCTGGTTTTACCTGGAGTGCCGGATAGCTATTGCACGGTGCAATGGGATGTTGGTTTTTGCGGCGAGCACTGTTGTCTGTTATTATTTTTAATTCACAATTCAAGACCCGGTACCATGGTCTACAATTCAAGACCCGGTACCATGGTCTACAATTCAAGACCCGGTACCTTGGTCTATATGGGGTTTAAATTCAAACAAATACTTGAAATGAGTTCGCACATATGCTAACTTGCAATTATGCGAAAAATTAAATTCTATAGATCCGAAACTGGTAATTGTCCTGTTGAAAAATATTTTGATTCGCTTACAAATAAGCAATTTGAAAAAATAGCCTTTGTTCTTGATATTATCGAACAACTTGACATTGTACCGCGAAAATTTTTCAAGAAGCTTCAAGGGACTAATGACATTTGGGAGGTTAGGGCTCAGCAAGG
>JAQIBZ010000375.1 GCA_027858815.1 Desulfobacteraceae bacterium | reverse complement strand
ATGAGCTGCTGCATAAAGAAATACAGGACCTGACAATTTCCCATGCTGATGAGACTGCTGTAAAAAAACCGGTGAAACGCTCTGCCACAAAGGTAAAACGCAATGATCCCTGCCCCTGCGGCAGCGGGAAAAAATATAAAAAATGCTGTCTGCAAAAGAGGAATACCAACGCGAACACGGCCCCATCGTCTGAATTCATGTGGCATAAACTTCGAAAAACGGAAACCGACCTTGTTTCATGTTTGCTCGATTATGCTAAAGAACGGTTTGGCGATGAAATTTTTCTGGCTGCCTGGGATGAGTTTTTATTGTACCGGAATATCGAGATTGATGAAAATATTTTAATGGATGTGGATTCGATGTTTTCACTCTGGTTTGTCTTTATCTGGGAGGTATCGGAATTTGTGGATGATGATATCCTGGATGCCATCGATCTCCCGGAAATAACGCTTGCAAAACTTTACATTGACGAACACCCCGATCGACTGGATGATTATCAGAGACAATATATCCAAACGGCCTGCCAGCAGCCTTACAGTTTTTATCAGGTCATTGACTCGGATTACGGAAAATCACTGACCATAAAAGATCTGATGTTAAATCAAACGCATATTGTTCTGGAAAAACAGGCGTCCAGCCAGGAGATAAAGGGCGCGATCCTGTTTACCCGAGTTATTCCCATGGACGGGATCTCGGTAATGATCGGATGCTTCTCATTGTTGATACCGACAAGTTGTCACAGTTATTTGATCAGTTTCAGGCAGAACTTAAAAGAAGAAGATGGAGAGTTGACATCAATGACGCTGCTGGAGCTTGATTTTGAATTACGGGAGGCATTTTTTGAGATATACGAAAATATTCAAAATCCGGTATTACCCAAGCTGCAAAATACGGATGGGGACCCGCTCGTCCCGATAAAGCTGTATTATGACCTCAACTGTACACCGACAAAAGCGGTCGATTATTTAAAAGAACTGACAGATGACCTGGATGATGAAGAGTTGTTTTTTGATGCCGAGTTTGGTGATAATGGTGTACTTGAGAAAATCCGGTTTCCCTGGTTAAAAAAAGGGAACCCGAAACATCCGGAATGGAATAATACGGTGATGGGAAATATTGATATCAATCAAAACAGTCTCACCATCGAGGTAAACTCTGAAATTCGTTCAAAACTCATACAAATAGAAATCAAAAACCGATTACAGGACCATGCGGTCTATAAAAATTCCGTAATGACTTCCATTAAAAAAACCATCGAAGAGAAGACAGGCAACGGGCCATCCCCGAAAGCCGAAGCGCTGGCCAAAACGCACGAAGAATTGATGCAGAATCCCGAAATCAGACAACAAGTCAATCAGATGGCGAAAAAACACTGGGATGAGTGGCTGGATATCGCAGTGCCCATGCTTGGTAACATGACACCGCGGGAAGCGGCAAAAGATCCCATTGGCAGGGAAAAACTCGACGGGCTTTTTCTCCATTATGAATCCATGAACCGGCAGCAGCCGCAAAACGATTTTTCGCCGGATATTCCGAAGTTAAAACAAATCCTGGGAATAGAGATGTAGGTTGGGTTAAGCGGTTACAGGCATCACTTCTGCTGGGTTTGCCTGACTTAATAAAGCCCCAATATACTGAGGGAAGTGGAAAATATTAATAGACCGGAATTGCGCAGATTTTTTGGTCGTATTCAAGGCGCGATGAAGCAAGCATATCGAGATATGTGCGTTTCATCGCAACAAAGAAAGCGGAACAAAAGGCCAGCAAGATGGGGTATTTTATTTTTTCCATGGCCCTTAATTACCTTCACTGATCATAGACATCAGCTTTGAAACATATTGCTCAGGATCATCTTTCATGAACAGCACATGTTTTTCTTCCAGCTGTTCTTTTGTGTCCTCCCATTGCAATTTAGCAAATGGTGTCCAGGACAGAATAAAGCTGTTTAAAATTACAGACGGGTCATTTAATCGTTTTTCAACATCTTTGATGCGTTCATGGAATTTAATTTTGTCGCTACCGGGGCCTTCGTGCATCAGACCATGGGGTTCAACAAAATTAACGTATTGAATATCCCCTTTAAATACCCAAAGAATGAAGTCCGGGTGGAAATTACCAGCCTCAAAGAACCCCACACCTTTTCCCCGGCTCATATTCCTCAAAAGAAACAGTTCCATGCCATCTTTTTCCAAAGATGCCTTATTTGTGTCACACCAGTTCTTCAGGTCAGAAACAAACTGATATTCACTTTCATTCAGGGCTACAGGCAGGATGGTAATCTTTCCTCCTGGCCGGACATGAAACAGCGGCTGGAAAAGATGATTCTCAAAATTACAGGCATGCAAATCCGTAGCTTTAAGTAGGCCATCTTTCTTGGCCTTCAGATCTTTTTGTATTTGTTCAATACTGTTAATAACCTGATCTTCATCCCCATCACAAATAAGCTGATAAAAATCTTCATCAGGAATATTATCATCGCCTCTAGTCAGTTCTCGCAACTCAAGGCGAGGTTCAATATACTCCCGTTTGCAATAGTTATAATATTTTTCGCAATACCGTTTTAACAGCTCAACCGCTACCTGCTGGAGAAGCAGGATACCATCAAATCCGGTCGGGTTTAATCGTGCACTTGGTAAATACAGAGTGTACCAGTCGTTACGTGATAACAATTCACGGATACCGGCCTTTGAAATGTTCAGGTTATACCAGCTTCGTTCCCGTTTATATTGTTCAAGCTCAAAAAAAAGAGCATCAAAGTCAAGAAAAGCCAGATGAGATTCATGTAACGAAACACTATCTTTCTGAGTTGCCACCTGCGCCCCCCGGGATTTTATTGCCAGAATACGGGGATACCAGTCAGTCACTATGGTGTTATGGGTAAAATATTCCGGCACATCACCAACACTCGGAACCGGTGCATCCTTTTTGAAATCATATTCTTTGCCATCGGATGATTTTTTCTTTGGCCGAAGGATTTTTAATTTTTTCCCAAAATCATATGTAACATTTAATGGAATCGTAAACGTTCTTCTCCGTTCATTACCCGGCAAGCCCTCTTCTTTCAGGAATTCCCGGAAGCGCTCCATAAAATCCGCTTCAATGCCAAAGACATTTAAGGTTTCGATTTCTTCAATAAAAGTCGGTTTTACGGGGATATTTGCATGTCCGCTGCGCTTAAGACACCAATCATAACCTTTTAGACGTACCCCTCTGCCAAACAACTGAATAATTTGCGTTCCTTCACTTTTCCCGACATGCATCAGGCCCATTGTACTGACGCGCCAGCAGTCCCAGCCTTCCACAAACTTTTTTGAACCAATCAGCAGGTTAACGGGTGAACTGGAATCCTTGACTGAGGCAAACATGGCTTCCGTAAAATCACTGTCGTCAACTGTCAGACGGGTACCGTTTTGAGAAGCAACTTTGACAACATGGTCACAAAGCCCTTTGGCATCTCCCACATTGATCAGACCAAACGGGGTTTCAGATGTACCCACCCGCAATGCAATTTCACCAGACTCGCCCTTAATGCGGTTTAAGGACAAATTGCCGCCTGCCGGGTTATTAAACAGGCTTTTGAGGATGTCCCGGTATAAGGTTTCAACCGTTTCCCCTTTATTCATTAATTTGACAAGGTAGTTAAATGAACCTTCAAATATGTCATTATTGTCTTTATCTAACAGTCCCGTATCCTGGCCCTTACCGGTAAGAATTTCGCCAATTCTTCCACAGGCGATTGCGGGATTACTAAGAAAGTTCGCCACGAAATTGATAATCTGTGCCACATCCGTTACAACGATTTTCTCATCTTGGGTAAATTTTGTTGATGAAACGGTACTGCCGACAAACACCCAAAGCGGTTTTTCCAGATTAAAGGGTTCAAATTCGTTTGCTTTTTCTTCGTAAATACGAAGTTGCTGATAAAACTTCAGCAGACAGGCAGTCAGATACACAGACTTGATATCACCATAAGATTCCGGAAGATTCAAAATCTGATAATCTTTTCCAAATCCGTCTTCATAGAACCACCGATAAGAATAATCAAAAATTACAGTTTTCGCATAGCTGTTTTCAAAATCCGCTCGTTTTGCTGCTTGCACAGCTTGTTCAAACGTAGCAGAATATTCAAATGTAAACCCCTTGGCGCAAAGATCACCACGGCGGGTAAACCACACGCCTTCTTCCGAACCACTCATTCCTCGGTGGCCTTCATCCACTAACAGCAAATTCTGATCGCCGAGACTGCGTGTGGCAATGGTGTTGGGTCCTTCCTTGTCCGCCAGTTTGGTAATTTCCAGAACATCCACCCGGTCCAGCCCCTTTGCCATTGAAAACAGACCTTCGCGTGATTCCAGATAACGATCCGCGTTAATATTACTTTCCTTAAATTCCGTTATATGCTGATCGCTCAGGCGTTCATTGGGTGTCAGCAGAATTACGCGGGAAAGATCTTTTGCCTTTCCATATTTTTGGGCATAATGGCGGTACTGCAAGAGATTGACATGCATGATCAACGTTTTGCCGCTACCGGTGGCGTTCTGAAGGCACAGTTTATTTAAGTCATCCTCGTCATAAAGTGGGATATTCGCATAATCGGCCCAATGAAGGTTGAATCTTTCGACAAATGCATTCAGCTCATTTACCAAGCCTTCACGATTGCCGAAATACCGATCCAGATAGATTTCTGTAAACAGCAGTGTCAGCCACTGGTAATATTTCCAGTTTATTTTACGATGGCGTTTTTCATTAATTTCCCGGGTATGGCGAACAATATTTTCCTCATAAACCAGAATCTGCTCCTTACTGACCAGACAGTGTTCATTCCAGAAAATATTACTGGTTGTTAAATTGTGATAAAATTTATGGATATTATCTGCATCAAGACCTTCCATGCCCGGGTCCCGGATCGGATCAGCCAGAATATGAAACGGCCTGACAAGTTTTCCCCCAACCTTATGTTCACGAAGCGGGTCAATGCCAAACAGGCTTATCAACCACTGGGTCAGCAGCAGTTTATTCCTGAATTTATGGGGTTTGGGGCCTTTGGTTTTTCTTTTAGCCATGCTTGAGACCTTCCAGGTTTTCAATATCTGTTAACCATTTGTTAAATAAGGGGCACTGATTTCGAATTTTCGCAAGGCCAGTTGCTTTGGCAATGGCAATACCAGTCGATGTCTTCTTGAATCGACGGGACAGATCCTCAAGCCTTTTGGAAGGTGCGGTCTGTGGTGAATCATCAATTTGTTCCGGTTCACCACAGTCTTTAAGAATTTTATCAATCTGGGATACGGATATTCCAAGCTGTGAGGCCAATTCCTCTGGCTCACTAAACAACATGGCTTCGAATTCATGCATAGCAACATAGGGGATAAAACGTCTTTCAGAATCGTTGCCGCCAAATAAAACATTCACCTGGCTTTTGGTTGCAGTGTTTATTGTTTCAGCTTTTCCGGATGGTGTGGTTTGGCGTTTTGCTTCTTCAAGACCGGGCCAGTCTTTCATAATCCCATAGAAATCGACAAAAAGCGTGAGATAGGTGTCCGGACGTTGTTTCAGATGCAGTTCGATATCGTTCTTCACCCGAACGAATTTAACATCCCCGCCTTTTTGTCCAGGCTTGGAAATGATAATGGGCTTGATATAAACACCCCTTCCCGCCAGATAGGGGCTGACAATATCCTGTATAAAAATTTGCTCGGTCTTCCCCTCCACAAGTACCACGATTTCAGCGTAATCACTCATAGACCGGCCCTCCGGCAATGACATTCTTGCTCCAGAGTTCACCGACAGAATAGGTTTCAAGCCAGACGTTTAAATCCTTTTCCTGTAGCCTCTCAAATGTTGACGCTCCATCTTTCCGGTTGACAACAATCACATCTTCAACGCTGAAATGATCGATCAGCGCAGGAGATTGTGTGGCCACGATTATTTGTGTTCGCTTTGAAGCATCTTGAATCAATTCAGCCAAAATGGAAATTGCCGATGGATGCAGACCTAATTCAGGCTCATCTATAATGACGGTTGATGGTGGTATGGGCTGCAATAGTGCGGTTGCCAGACAAATAAAACGAATCGTCCCATCTGAAAAATGATAAGGCTGCATGGGATAATCAGATCCTTTTTGTTTCCAGGAAAGCTTGACAGTCTCTTTCTCTCCTTTCTGAACAGGTTCAAGAATAAAATCGTCAAAAAAAGGCGTCACCAAACGGATTGCATCAATAATTTCCTGATACCTTCGTTTAAAGTGACCATTCATTAACCCCAGTAAAAATGGTGCAATGTTTGCAGCATCGGAGCGCAACCGCCTATTGTCTTCCACGATTTCTGACCTCCGCATCGGTGAGTTGGCGCTGGTATCATGGAAATGATATATCGTCCAGTCAGATACCGCTTCGTATACATAGTAACCCACGCCCCGATTTGCCGTAAGACCTGTGTCGTCTTTCACTTTTGGTAGACGGCTTTCAAAATCACTATTGCCAATGTAATTCCATGAACCCAACTTATATTTAATTTTTTCAGTTTTAATAATAAATTTTTCGGCGGCGGTGGGCTCAAGTTCAAATGCGTAGTCATTTAATCCAAACTTAAATTGGGCATCAATTATCTTTGTAACTTTGGGGCCGTTAAAAAGAAAGTCATCCGCACCTCCCCGGGTCAATATAAAATTGGCAAACGTCTGATCAACCATTGCTCTGAGAAGCCTGAATATCTCAACAAAATTGCTCTTACCAGCACCATTGCCGCCAATGAGTACATTGAGCTGTTTCAGTTCAAAGTCCTCCAACTCACGGATGGACTTAAACCCTTTGATGGTCAGTTTGTCTAATGGATTACCCATTTCACACCCCTTCCACGTCCCACATACGTTTCATGAATTCTTCCTCAATGAGGCGTACTTTCCAGGTATCACCTTCGATCTGAAGGTTCGGCAGGTTATTGCTGCCATTGACATAAATAATATCAAATTCGAAATCTCGCGTGCTGATTCGGTTTTTTTGAAACCAGCTGTCAAGTACTGCATTGTCTTTCCCCAGATCGCCAGTGAGCTTGCGCCATACGATCAATATATTTGCCTGCTGCCCATTGTTCGGATTTTCAAAATCTTTAGGAATACATCCCTCAATTTTTCTAAACCACCAGGGGCCGTTTTCATCCTGCTTGATATTCCCATCCACCAACAGTTTAGTGTGCTGGTCTTCCGGCAAATCCAGGTCAGGTATACGTTTAAAATCGGCATTAAAAGATAGCGGTACAGCCATGTGATTTACCCGCAAACCTATCAAGTAATTGAAGGTCTCCATCAGATCAATGTTTCTGGTTATAATTTCGTCTGAGCCGGGCTTTTTGACATTTAAAGTATATGCCGTGGGATCTGAAAAAGCATCAATATTTAACAGCGACTGACTGCCCCGAGTCTCAACGTCCAGCAAGTAATTAAGCATGAAATCTTCTTTTAACGATGGACTAGCGGCAAGCATATCCCTTTGTGCAGAATTTCCATCAAAACATAGATTGTTCAACGTATCTTCATAGGATTCCAGGCGCAAATATTTAAAGCAATGGGATATTCCAGTGTCGCGGGTTGAGGGTTTGCCGTCTTTCCAATTTTCAGAATAAACAACTTTTGAGATGCGTGGTTTGAGGACAGTGTTAAAATAGTCTCCCATTTCCACGAGGATGTATTTTCTTTTGCCATTGTCATTTCTATTTAAATTCACAACAGCATGTCCTGTTGTGCCAGAGCCTGCAAAATAATCAAGGACAATTGCCTGGTAATCCCCATAAGTTTGTGCCCATAATGCTGTTTCAACAGTAAATATTGACTTGGGATAATCAAACAATCCGCCGAGGCCAAGAGAACCGAGGATATTCGAGCCATGGATTCCGGCATTAAATTTTTTGTCTGTCCAGTTGCTAAATAGCGTTTCCCTTTTTCCATCGTGATCGATTGTCTGGTAGACAGTCCCTGAATCGGAAACAATTAATTCTCCATCTTGCGCTCTTTTTTTCCCAGTAACGAAGCTTGAACGCCATACACGTTCTTCTCCCCTGGAGTTAATAGGATAAATTCTTCTATATCCATCAACTGTTTTTGATTTGGTATATTCCTCACTGAGTGGAATCGGTTCTTCAGCATCTACAATGATATTTTTTGTAGGATCAAGAAGTAAAGCATAGAAACTTTTCCATCTGCCATAACGATAATTGTTTTCTGCAGTTCCACTTCGCATGAAACTTCTTTCTTCCAGATAATCGTCTTTAGGTTTTCCAAGGTATGAGGGTGCATTAGAGGGACTGCAGAGTATTAAATATTCATGGGTTCTTGACAATCTGCCCCCTGCACCTTGAGGATGATGATTTATCACAACGATTGATCGCTCAAGATTTGGGAACAGCCCATCCAATAAAGCCGCTAAATTAACAAATTCATAGTCATCAATTGCCAACCCAAAAGAAAATGTTTTTAGCCAAAACTTAGGAGTTACACTCGCAACATTGGCTATTAACGACAACCAAGATGAATGTTTATACTGGTTTTTATAAATAATTTCCGAATGGACTGTATTGTATGGAGGATCTATATATGTGGCTCGTATCTGTTGTTCGAATCGTTCCTTAATCAAGTTGAGTGCCTGAAAATTCTCTGAATGAATCAGCAATCCATTGCACTGCTCATCAAAGTTTTCAATAGACGCAATAAGAAGTGATTTAAAATTATAATCAAAAAACTGTGTATCAAGAACCAGTTTATCGTTGGCCTTTAAAAATTTTTCAGTCAGTGGATTTGAGTAAGCAGGGGTTGATACGTCAAGCTGGATCTCATCTATCGCGAACAGCTTGACCCACTCATCATGTTGGGCCTGGTTGGCAGCGATTTCAGGATATAATTCTTCAGGCGCTCGATCCAGAGTAATGCAGTAGTTGGTTTCAATGACAAATTTTTTCTTCAACCATAATTTTTTCTGAAAATCTTCCAGCTGGGCAAGGAAATCAATTAATTTAGCGGCAATTGTGCGGAGCACCTTAATCTTAGAAAGCCATGTTTCCACAGCCGGTTCATCAGCATCTTCAATGTCATCTAAGCGCATCACTTCGTTCTTTATATAAAAATCCAGTTCACGACGTAAAAAACTCCCCAGATCCTTGTGGATGAAGTAATCCATGGTGTTGCGAGCGGTGTATTGCCTGATATATTTTGCGAGCAAGGGACGGTTGGTGATTTTTTCGGTCTGCGCATTGATAGACAGGAGTTGGAGATATTCTTTTGAAATGTCTAAATTATTAAGTTCCTGAAGAACAATATCCGCCATAGCAATTTGTGGGAGATCTCCCTTGTTTTTTGCGCCATATTCCTTTTTTAAACGTTTTTCAGTTTCACTATCAATATCATACCCATTGGCCAATGGCCTGTATTCGAAATTGACAATCAGTTCACCGTCATCAGTTGATTCAATGGGTTTATCCTGGTGAAGAATAAAAAAACGTTTGGTTGCATCGGATGCCTTCACATTACCATGCTCACCTTCTACAGCATCTACGATCCGGAAATGAACCTTTCTTGTGTCGTCTTTTTTTGAGTTTGAGAACAGACCTTCTTCCGATTCAATGACTTCTTTCGCTTTTCGCATATCAAATGTAAAATTGGTGAAGTATTCCGCTGATTTGATATAATACTGATCTGCATTGGCCCAGTGAAGTTTTACTTCTTCGCCATTATAGGGGATCGCATATGGTGCTGCCTTATCAGATGTCTCCCGTGTATAATACCTCCGGGAAACAAAATCACCGGTATCATAGTACCGCTCAAAAAAACGGTAAAGATGATCGTAAATATCACCTTCAGCAGTTGCCGTGTCTTTTACTGCATCCAGTTCAGCCTTAAGCTTTTTTGCGTTAGGCGTATTTTCAGGGTCTGGCGAGTTATATTCTTCCCGTGCCTCGTGCACAGCGTTATTATACGCAGCCATTAATTCTGACTTACGGGATTCATCAACACCGCCAAATGCATTTTCAATAATTTTCAATAAATCATTTTTAATAAAATCTGAAACATGGTCTGCTTTTGCATGCATAATTCGGTAAAAGCCGAAATCCAGATCCGGCTGATCCAGCTGAAACAGTTCTCTGAGCTTTTTTATCAGGCGATTTCGAAGTTGATCCACTGACGGCATGTTTTCAATCTCCAATTAACAATGAACAATTAACAGTGGTTATTTGTCCGTGTGTTTATTTTTATTAATACGTGTTTTTTTAAGGATGGCAAACAAGATGGCTGCCAGTTCGTCAACATTGGCAAACAGACCTTCAAATGAATTGACATTTAAATACCCTGTGTCTTTAATCAAGTTCAGCCAATATTTAGTTTCCTGGGATTCTTTGTATGAAATGGACACTTTTGCAGAAAAATCGGCATCCGATATCGCGCCATTCGCTTCCGCAAGATTCGCACCAATGGAAGTGCCTGACCTGAGTAATTGCTTTGACAAAACAAATTCCCGCTTCTCATGAGACAGGTACTTATAAACATTTACAATACGTATTGCAAAAGCATATGCCTTTTCATAAGCGGGGTTTGTTTTGTTCATTGTTTATTGCTCATTGTTAATTGTTCAAACCACTTTCCAGCGAATCGTGAAAAGCTCCGTGCTGGTTGTTTTTTGCTGCATGCGATTTTCCAGTGCTTGTACAAGTTGATCCCGTTTTTCTGCAATCTCATCTTCTATATCAAATATTCTTTCCCGAAGCCTTCTTTTTCTGCGCTCCAGCTTGGCAATTTCCTCCTGAAACTGATGTTGTTCTTCAAGAGTCGGGGCCTGGCGGCTGCGGCGCTGAATATCTCTGATTTGACGTTTGGTGTCATCCAGCAGTTTCTGGGTAGCGATTTCCATATCTTCGGCCCATTTGTCCAACTGGATGCATGCTTCATTAAAATGAAGGCTGTTTGTTTCCAGACTGCGGGCGATGGTGGCCTGGGCATGTCTTTTAGCTTCGGCCAATAACCGGGCATTGGAATTGTTTATCGGATTGATGTCGGTACGAACTATCCCTGAACAGTTAAACAGCTTTTCACAGGTTTCCTGATCTATGTTCTTGCCATCGTCATCAAATGCTGAAAACAATAAGTACTCTTCACGATCAAACGAGTCAATGCAAAGATGCTGGAGATAAAGCCATCCGCATTTCCCCTTCAATTGCTCAACAAGGGAAATCCGCACTGGATGGCTGGAGATATCAAACATGATTTCGGCAGGCGGACAATGCATATCCGTTGCCTGAGTGATGACATATTCCCCCAACGGATGACTTAGACGATACAGAAATTCTCCCGCAATATTGTCCCGTTGTTTTGAAATCATGTAATATTTGCCGGATCTGAATTCCGTGTTGGGCGGATCGTTCAGATTAAAGGCCAGATCCGAATCGATAAAAAGGGCATGGCTATCTAAAATAAATCGGGTAATTGTCCAGAACATACGCCCGATCCGGTCCAGTCGGTCCTGAGCACCCGATAAATTTACTTTCAGGCGTTCATGAACATCCTCATCAAAATGCTCCATCAGTATTTGCCGGGTATCACTCATTTTATTTCGGATTTGTTCATCAAGTTCTTTTTGAAGTCCGACAAAGGCTTTTTCAATTTCTTCACGGCTGCGGCATTGCTGATAAATATCCAATATTCTGCGTTCAAAATCCACCCCGGATTCAATGGACCCTAATACATCATCGGAAACCCCAAAGACGCCGTCAAATAAAGTGAATTTATGTTCAAGCAATTCATATACCCGTTGATCCGCCTCATTGCGCTGGTTTAAAAAATTGATAACCACCACATCAAATTTTTGCCCATAACGATGACAGCGGCCAATGCGCTGTTCAATACGCTGGGGATTCCAGGGCAGGTCAAAGTTAATGACCAGAGAACAGAATTGAAGGTTGATCCCTTCAGCAGCGGCTTCAGTGGCTATGAGTATTTGAGCGTCTTCTTTGAATTGATCTATGATGGCCGTGCGAACATCGATGGCGCGTGAGCCGGAAATATAACCGGTATCCACATTTTTCTTCAACCAAAGATTATAAATCTCATTGCTGTTGGGATCTCGATTGGTCCCATTAAACGTGATGACTTTACCGGGATACCCATTATTATGGAGATATTCTTTTAAAAACGCCTGAGTGCGACAAGATTCAGTGAAAATAACAACCTTTTTAGAAGCACCCATTTCAGACATTTTTGAAAACCCAATTTTCAAGGCGGTCAGGAGTGATCGTGTTTTGGTATCCACGCCGATACCTTGTGCCCACCGGATATAATGATTTAATTCCTCAATTTCAGCATCAAGTTCTTTTATGTCTATCTTAAGTTTTGGCTCAGGTTTCGGCTCAGATTCCTGCTCAGGTTCCGAATCATCCTCATTTTCAATCAGTCCGAGATGGGAATTATTATCAGACATCAAATCTTCTTCATCTTCCAATAATTCATCGAGTAAATCTTCTTCAATATCATCAGCAATTATGAGTTGTTCAAAGGCACTTTGTCTTTCTTTTGTATCATTTCGCAAACGGATCAGACGATTGCGCATAATTTCTAAAGTGCCGGCAACAGCCTGGGGGGATGATGCAAGAAGCTTTCTGACCAGAAGAATTATGAGATGCCTTTGCCCCTTTGGCAGAGCATAGGTGTCTTCCCGTTGCAGGTAAGCAGAGATGGCTTCATATAATTTATGTTCCTGCTCCGACGGTTTAAAAGGCCGGGTAATTAGTTTTCGTTCCGTATACTGTATATACTCCAGTACCTGACGACGAAGGGTCCTTTTGCAAAATGACTGAAGCCGCTTTTGAAGACCATTGAGATCCCCGCCCATTTTCAGATATTGCGTGCGGAAGGAAGGCAGATCCCCAAACAGTCGCTCGTCAATGATGGTCGATAATCCATAGAGTTCAAGCAATGAATTTTGCAATGGGGTTGCTGTCAGGAGAATTTTACGGAAATCGCTAATCGCCCATCGAATATTTTTGCCAATCCGGTTGCTCTGCCGGTAAGCATTTTTGAGTTTATGCGCCTCATCAATGACCACAAGATCCCAGGCAATGGTTTTGATTTCCTCTGCTTTGCGGCTGGCATAGTGCATGGAACAGATTACAAGGGAATCAGCAAAAAACGGGTTCGGATTGCCGTTTTTCTGATCATTACGGTAGGTCTTGGCGTCAATTACTTTTGCGGGGAGATTGAATTTCTCTGCCAGTTCCTGTTCCCATTGTTTACGCAGGGATGCAGGGGTAATTACTAAAATCTTTCTTCGACGTTCCGCCCAGTATTGACATAGAACAATACCCGCTTCAATCGTTTTACCCAAACCAACTTCATCCGCCAGTAACACCCCTTTTGAAATCGGTGATCGTAATGCAAAAAGCGCAGCTTCTATCTGGTGAGGATTTAAGTCAACACACGCATCAAACAACGCCCGGCCGAGCCGGTCAATGCCATCACTTCCGATACGAGTCATTTCATGAGCAAAGTACTTTGCATGATAAGGGGTTGTCATTTTTACAGCTCCAATTGACAGAATCGGGATCATTTGAATTTGAGTAGTGAAACTTATTGAAAATATACAAATTAAATACTCCTGTCAATTAAACTTTATGATTTGAAATTGCAAATTACTCTTATATTTCAGGCGAATAATCAAACACTCGAACAGCTGCCTTATTACTATATTAATGAAGTTTATGAAAAAGATAGGAAGCATAAGATTACTTGTGATGATGCGGACATAACTTCAAAATCAGATTATTAAGCATATAAAGACAACCCGTCAAAAACAGTGTTTATTCGGTTGGATTTGGAAGGAATCGTTGCCACGCTTTAAAAGAAAATTGCAAAAAGCCCTCAGATTGTTTAGGGGTTTTTCACATAAAAAAGATAATTTAAGCTTGCAATTAAAAGAGTAGTATATCAAATTATGCATAACAATTTTAAAATATTACAATACAATACAACAAACAAAGACCGCTATCTCGTTAGAAGAGTAAAAATATAGCTTTTTGTTCAGACGGAATGCAAAAAAAGATGACTAATTCAATGCAAAAAGTAATTGAAAAAATACTTAAAGAAACACCTGGATTAAAAGGAAGAAGAATTGCCCAAAAAGCCGGTACAGATCATAAATCAGTAAACTCTTTTCTCCATAAACATAAAGCTATTTTCGCGCAAGATAGTAACTATTGTTGGTCTTTAGCTCAATCTGTAGATCAAGTATTGGAGTTAGATAGCCCTTGGGTTACAGCTAATTCCTTTGAACAAAGCTTATTGCAAACGGGATGCTTGTTGAGTAGCGGCTTTAATTCCGTGTTGGTAAAAATTCCCGGAGGCTGCAAAATTTTGCTAATTGCTGCAGACAGACTATTGGCGCTTCTAAATCAAATAGTTCCTATAAAAAAAGATGTTGCTATTGACTTAACGGAATGTGCAATGACCAAGTCATTTTTAAGTCGTGTTGGGTTCTTTGACCACCTCGATAAAAGAGTAAATGTTATTCCCAAAAGACCTAATGTTTCCTCTGCAAAAATCTATCAAGGGAATAGTGACACACTTGTTGAATTTGGAGCGATTGATCTGCAACAGAAAAACAAAGAATTAATAGTCCAATTAGGTACCCGATTTGTGCAGCAGTCTGACTCCCGTTACGAAACAGCGGCATTAACCATTTTTAGTGAGTTAATCGGAAATGTTAGAGAGCATAGCAAAAGCCCCATTCCTGGATTTGCTGCGCTACAAAAATATGAAGGTAAAAGGAAGCATATTCAGACAGTTGTTTCTGATAGTGGCCTGGGTATCGCAAAAACATTAAGGCCATCACTAAAAAAACATTATCATAGTCTTTACAAGCTCTATAATGAAAAAAATATACAGTCTGACGCAGGTCTCGTTAAAGTCACATTAAGCAAGGGAGAAATTAGCAGATTTGGTTCTGGGCGTGGATTGGGTTTTAAGAGTAGTCGCGAGCAAGCTACGAAGTTTGATGCGGAGTTCTCTGTACGCCAAGACCGGTTTTATTTAAATTTCAAATATAAAAACGGTAAGTTGGTTGATGTCGAGCAACATTTAGGTATACCTAAAATTATGGGCACACACCTATGTTTTGATTTTTTTGTTGACGATGGCTGATTAAACAGATTAAGTTAAGAAGATGTATACAAATATAAGTAAAATAATTAACCTTGCAGACTTGCTTGATTCCGACGTTGCTTTTGGCAACGAAGAAGGCAGGGAAATATATCAAAAAATGGCCAATGAGTTGGACAAATATCC
>JAQIBZ010000370.1 GCA_027858815.1 Desulfobacteraceae bacterium | reverse complement strand
GCGACAGCAATGCATATGATTTCACCGGCATAAATGGATAACTGCCTGATATCAATTTTAAATGTTGCCAGATCATCAACCGCCCATTTGATTATCCTCGGAATAAACAACTGGAGGGTATCTACCGCCATCAGGCAGAGGATGCCGGCAAAAATAAGATGCCGCCGTTGATAAAAGTATGGCTTGATTAATTGAAATGATTTCGTCATTGTATTTTTCTGCTTATCCATCTCGCTTAAGTTAAATATATTAAGCTTTGGTGCGTTGAAAAATGAATATACAATTAATTTTGAGTCAACTTGAGCAAACCGGATAAGCAAGTTGAATATTTTAAACAAATAGATTATAATATAATACTTTTTGGTGAACCCTATCTTTTCGTAATCGGAAATATGCAGTACCATAAAATGATACACAATAAAAATCAATTAATGCCTGCCGCAAGAACCGTTTTGTTTAGGAATCCTTTTTTGCAAAATCATATTATTTTTAATGAAAACCGGCTGATATGCTGCCGGAAATACCAGGGGGCAGTATAAATGCCGTTAGATTTAATTTTATTGCTGGTCTTGCTGATTTTGTCCGGTTTTTTTTCGTCATCTGAAACCGCACTGTTTTCCATTGGCAGGGCAAAAGCCAGGTTTCTTTCAAAGCAACCCGGTAAAGCCAATCAGCTGATTCTGGAAATGAAGGAAGACCCGCATAAACTGCTGACGACTATTTTAATCGGTAATAATCTGGTTAATATTGGGGCTTCTGCACTGGCTACGGCCATTTCAATTAATTATTTTGTGAAAGTGCCTGATATGAATACCAGCGGAATGGCAGTCGGTATTGCCACTGGGATTATGACTTTTCTGATCCTGGTTTTTGGAGAGATTATTCCCAAGTCGATTGCCACCCGGAATAATATTATGATCGCACAAATGGTCATTTTCCCGATTTACTGGATGTCTTATCTTTTTTATCCGATAATTCTGGTTTTAAATTTTATTCCCAAGCTCACCGGCCGGGTCAAGTCCGCGCCGCGAGTCACCGAGGAGGAATTGATGTCCTTTGTGGAAGTGGTTCACGATGAAGGGCAGATTAATCCCGGTGAAAAAGAGTTGATTAATAATATTGTCAAGCTTGATGATATCGGCGTTTCGCATATCATGACCCCCAGTGTGGATATGTTTTTGATCGATAAATCTGCCGAACTTCATCTTGAAAAAATAGTTGAGTCCGGATTTACAAGGATTCCTGTGATAGACGGCGACATTGATCATATTGTCGGAATGGTGAATATCAAGGATTTATTTCGTCAGCAGGCAAGCGCCACCGAGGGCCTGGTTTTGGAAGAAGTCATGCGGGAGCCATATTTTGTGCCTGAAAATAAAAAACTGGATCAGCTGCTGAATCAGTTTAAAAGCCGTAAAGATCATGCCGCCATTGTCGTCAATGAGTATGGTGAGGTCACGGGTATTGTGACCCTCGAGGATGTGCTGGAAGCTATTGTCGGTGATATTACGGATGAGACAGATATTATCAAACAGCCGGTGGTTCAGATCAGGAGCAAAGAATGGCTGGTTTTAGGAGCGGCAGACATCGAAACGATCAACCAGGCGATCCATATGGATATTCCGGAATCCGTCGAGTATGAAACGTTTTCCGGCTATGTGCTGGATCAGACAGGTAAAATCCCCAAAGAAAAAGAACAGATTGTTATTGACCGGTATCTTATCACCATCAATGAAATGGATGGAAACCGAATTAAGACATTTATTGTAAAGCGTCGATGACGTTTTTCTCATTTTTGCTTTAAAATTTTTAAACGAATTCTTTTGAATCAAGTTGTAAATTGACAAATTAACTTTTGCCGATATGGTGTAATTGTTTGTATTTATTTATGGTTTTTGTTTAGTTGAATTCACGCCCGTTTATTTCTTTATCAGGTCCATTGACTTTACCCGACCCCCCTGTTATCCAATCCAATTATGGAACATGGAATAATTGTTGAATATATAGACCAGCAGAGAATTTTTTGCGCGGTGGTTGTTGAATATAAGGATCCCCGGGTGCGGCTTCTGAATGAAAACAACGGTGAAGTGAATCAGAAGGCCAGCCGACTGTCACATATCTCACGCATGCGTTTAAAACTGAATGGCGGGCGAGATAAACTCATCGCAACAATAAAGGAAACTGCGGTTCGCAGAAAATCCCTGAGTGAAATGATTGATATCAGGGAATTGTGGGAAGTCCTGTCCCCTATGGGGGAATGGGTGGATCTTGCCACGATGACGGCGTTGTGCTTTCCCAATAACGCAAACGGAGACCATGAGGCCGCAGTGATTCGTGCGTGTTTTGAGAACAGAATATATTTTAAATTTAATCAGGACTCTTTTTTCCCCCACTCAGAGCAGGAAGTTGAAAAAAATATCAACCGGGAAAAAGAAAAAGAACGTCGCAATCAGTTGATCGAAAAGGGCGGGGACTGGTTAAAAAATGTGCTGCAAGGTATTGAAACGGATCTGGCAGAAGATAAAGCATCTCTGATTGAAATCTTAAAATCATATTATTTGTTGGGAAAAGAAAGCCCACACAGTGCTGAGGGGCGTGCCATCATCTCTAAAGCAGGAGTTGACAGTGCTGAAAAAATATTTGATGCCATGGTGAAAATCGGTGCCTGGGATCCCAATCATAATATTGATCTGAGACGTTATGAAATACCCACGACGTTTACAGATGCAGCGTTAAAACAAGCCGAAGCCATACCTGAAGAAGTTGATTTAAACTATTTATCTCCCAAGCGGAAGAATTTGACATCTCTGCCTGTGATGACCATAGACGGTCCGGGAACGCTTGACTTTGATGATGCGATCAGTATTGAGGCTGAAGACGGGTACTACCGTATCGGGGTGCATATTGCCGATGTTTGTGAATATGTTGCCAAAGGCGATGCTATTGATCAGGAGGTTCTCGGGCGAGGCACGTCTATTTATATGCCGGATATGAAGATTCCCATGATGCCGCCGAAGCTGTCTGAGAATATCTGCAGTCTGAAGGTGGGTGAAATACGTCCGGCTATCAGTACGTTTTTTAAAATCAGCCGATTTGCCGAGTTATTTGAATTTGAAGTGGTTCCCTCTATTATTAAGGTGGGGCAGCAGCTGACGTATAATGATGTCGACCTGATGGTGGATACGGATGAATCCATCTGGGCGCTTAACGAAATCGCCTGTAATCTCAGACGAAAACGACTGTCAAACGGGGCCGTGCAGATAACGATTCCGGAAACCAGCCTCCGGGTATTTGACAACGGTGATGTGAGCTTAAGAAAACTGGACCGGGAAAGTCCCGGGCGGATGTTTGTTTCTGAAATGATGATTATGGCCAACTGGCTGATGGCGAGATTTTTAGCGGACAATAAGATGCCCGCCATTTTTCGGGGACAGCCCGAACCCAAAGCCAGACTTTACAGCCAAAAAAAAGAAGCCACCCTTTTTCAGAACTGGATGCAGCGCAGGATGCTCAACCGGGTGATTATTTCTCCGCATCCGGAATCTCATTCCGGGCTGGGGCTTGATAAGTATGTGACCGCCACATCACCCATTCGCAAGTATTTTGATCTGGTAACCCAACGTCAGATCCGTGCCTGTTTTGATCTGGAACAGCCGTATTCTGCTGATGAGATTGAAAAAATATTGCAGCTTCTCAAGCCGCCCTTAATGAATGCCGGTCAGGTGCAGATGAGACGAAATAGGTACTGGCTGTTTAAATACCTTGAGAAACAAGTGGGTGCCAAAGAAGAAGCCATTGTTTTGAATAAACTCCGGGACAAATATATCATCCTCCTGACCAACTACCTTGTGGAGTGCAAACTTCGTTCTTCCGGCCACTGGAATCTTAAACCCCAGGATCTGGTCCAGGTCACTATTACCCATGTTGATGCCAGAAGAGATGCATTAAACGTCGATTTGAGTTAAACCCACAAGCCTGATTCATCCATTTTCTGCGTTATAAGAGGTTCGCGGTATAACCACTAAAGCTTCCCCGACTGGCCTTTCTCATTTTTCCCCGCCTGCCGCTTAACCAAAGACAAAAAAATCTTGAAAAATACCAATGGTATGATATATTGTAATACCAGAGGTGGAATTATGACAACATCAAAAATTGGAATAACAATTGAGCAAGATACATTGAATCGATTAGATTTATTAGTTAAGTCACATTTATTTCCCAACAGAAGTCGTGCGATTCAAGAGGCTGTGGTGGAAAAGCTAGATCGACTTGAAAAAAACAGGCTTGCTCGAGAATGTGCCAAATTAGATCCTGCGTTTGAACAAAGTTTGGCAGAAGAAGGCTTCGAAATGGAGATAGATGAGTGGCCAGAATACTAAGAGGCGATATCATTTGGGCTGATCTTAACCCTGTTATTGGACATGAACAGTCAGGCTTAAGGCCTATACTTGTATTAAGTCATGAAGTATTTAATATGAAATCAGGCACCGTTATTGCCGTGGCAATTACAAGCCAATTTCAAAGAGCTGGTTTTCCATTAACCCTTAAACTTGAAGGAACGAAACTTCCTAAGCAGTCATGGGTAAAAATAAGCCAAATTCGTACACTCTCAATAAAACGACTCAAGAAAAAGCTTGGAACTGCACAGTTTGAAGAATTGGAGCTTATTGTTCAAGGCCTTAATGAAATAATCGGGGGGTAACAATTCCTCGACAAATTTTTATCCCTACTTTTCTTAGCGGGTCAGAAAAGTAGCAAAAGAAGCCCGCCCTGCGCTGCGGCTGTTCCTGGCCTTCCGGTTTTTGCGGCGGCGGCAAAAACTCGCTTATAAATTGGCAGACAGGATTTTCAGACTTCGATGATGGCTTTCATCGCTTTAAAATCCGATACAATCTATTCGCTCAAACAATTTGCCCCCTTTTTCCGCGAAAACCGTCGGGCCAGGGCCGCATCGCAATGGGGGTGAACCGGCTCGAAAATGATAAGTAACTCTATATTATTGAGAAAAGCTGTTTGTTTAATAGGTGGTTAACATTCCCACGGAGGACCGTGGGAACGAGGGGGAAACGGCTCTTCGCAAAATAATTATTGTTAGTCATAATTAGGATAAATATGTCAGACGTAATATCAGTTACATCATCCATATCCCAAAATCTGATTAGGCACGTTCATTTTTGCCTTGACAGCTCTCTCGAAACTTCATTAAACGGGGGTGTCGCACGCCAAGGTCATAATTCTTATTGCCAACATGCTTTTCCTGCATATTTTTCGGCTGTGGCAGCAGTAGAAGCCTTTGTCAATGAATCATTACTTGGGCAATTTGCAAAAATTCAGTTCAAGGAATCTGGGCTTTGGAATATCAGTGATGACTCAATCGACAGATTTGATATTCGAACAAAGCTCATTATGGTACCTATGCTATTGTTTGGGAACACCTTTTCCAGAGATACACAACCCTTTCAAGATTTTGCTACGCTGGTTCGTATCAGAAATGATGGTATTCATTTTAAAATGCAACAACATGTACCGAAATATGTTCGTGATCTTTCCCAGCGAGATATTGCAATAACATATGACGGAATCAAAAAAAATGTAGCAGATTATGATTGGCCCAGTAAATTATCAACCACGTTTGGTATACTGTGGGCACACAATACTTCATGCAGGGTAATTCAAGAACTTGTTGGTTTCATGTCTGATGACAAAAGAAAACTAATGTCTTGGACAGTCGATAATTTTCAACTTTTATCAGACGATTATATTGAAAAGTGGTATTCAGCAAGACGCACTGAGACGGACTCTTAGGCCGAGTTGGTGCTATTCGTTCGGCTAACGATTCGGGGACGGCGATATAACATGCTGGTCCTGATCGGCAACGGTCGATAGCAAAGAAAAAAGCCTCGCCAGTCTTTTATTAAAATTGGCAAGGCTCTTAAAGCCTGAGGAACGAGGCGTAGCTTGCTACGTTGAGTGACGAAGGCTGAAGTGGAACCTAAAGCTAAAATTGCAGTTGAGCTTTTTACGAAGCCAGCATTAATGTTTGAAGGAGCGCTGGCCGGTCAATACCATCGTCGTATTCCGTTCATTACATGCCTCAATCGACTGATAATCATTTAACGACCCGCCGGGCTGAACAACTGCCGAAACCCCTTCGTTAAGCCCTACATCAATGCCGTCTCTGAAGGGAAAGAACGCATCACTGACCATGGTAGAACCGATTAATCCGCCTTTTTCAGCAGCTACTTTAGCGTCAATTTCCGTTTTTTTGTCTTCATCGTTCAGATCATTATAGCCGCAGTCGTGGGTTTCAAAACAGTAGCGGTCAGCCAGTTTACGGTAAGCCTTATCTCTGGCGATTTCCGCCACACCGACCCGGTCCTGTTCACCGGTACCGATGCCTATGGACACACCGTCTTTTACATAAATAACGGAATTGGATGTAATGCCGGATTCTAACAGCCAGCCGAACCGGATGTCTGCGTATTCCTGATCCGTGGGCGGTCGGTTGATGATATATTTTGTGCCTTTATAATCACATGTTGCCTGAATAAAATCGGATTTATCAAGGGCCTGAGGGGCAAAAGACCATTGGGCCACAATCCCGCCGTCGATCAGGTTTTTGAATTCTACCACCCGCTGTCCGACAAACGTATTGAGCTTATCGATATTTTTAATCCGGATAACCCGTAAATTTTTCCTTTGCGCAAGGATCTCCATGGCACCGTCTTCAAAATCAGGGGCGACCACGACTTCCGCATATTGTTTGGCAATAGACGTTGCAGTGGCTATGTCGATGGAGCGGTTGACGGCAATGCATCCGCC
>JAQIBZ010000215.1 GCA_027858815.1 Desulfobacteraceae bacterium | reverse complement strand
CTTATATGTAAGGCAATCGCAACGGGATGTCAAGAAATCATATCCGCGTTTACCTGCGGCTGATTTTTCATTCCGGTTGTCGCCAGAATAGCGGGCGGGCATAACGCCCGCACCCTACAAAGACATTTCCCAGGTTTTCTCAATCCCATCCACAGAATGGTGCCGGGAAAAAACGTTTTTCATTTTCTGAGGTGGACCCATAGTCAAGGACAAAAATTTTAAATTTATAAGCCATTCAAGAACGCCCGAATCAATACTATGCGAACCACCCTTTGACCGAACGGAAGGTATCAGCAGATGCTAATTTTTTCGCTCTGGTACAAAAAGCTGATTCGAAGCGGCCTTTTAAAAAGGTACCGTGAATTCAGAAGATGTGTAAGGCCTTATCATTTTTAATTTTCCTTCTTCAGTACGCTTCGCACGATACAGATCCCAACGAAGCTGTAAATTCATCCAAAAGTCTTCTGACATATCAAAAAATTTCGCTAACCGTAAAGCAGTACTGGGGGTAATGCCGCGTCGTCCATTCACAATTTCATTAATCCGCTGGTAGGGAACATGAATCGCTTTAGACAAATCCCGCTGAGTTATTGACATTGGATTTAAAAACTCCTCCACCAACATTTCACCGGGATGCGTCGGTTCCCTGAATTTTGGAATTCTAACCATGATATTCTCCTTAATAATCAATGGTAATCGACAATTTCAACATTGTCTGCATTACCAGTGTTCCATTCAAAACATACGCGATACTGATCATTGATCCGAATACTATGCTGTCCATCGCGATTTCCGGAAAGCGCTTCCAAGCGGTTTCCCGGGGGGATTTTTAAATCATCCAGGTCTCTTGCAGAATCAAGTTGACCCCAAGCCTGTTATATTCGATTAATGATGGCTGAAATCCGGATACCCTGCAAGAAATAAAGGTTGTTCGTACCTATAAATTTCTCAATGGAAACATCAAAAAGTTCGGCAAGTTTTTTTTGCAGCAGCCTTGCTGATTGGGCGATGCCCGTTTTCCATGTTTGAAATATTCTGTCGGGTGAAATTACCCAATTTTTCCCCCAGCGATTCCTGTGTATATTTATGGAGAATGCGATAAATCCGCAGTTTATCGCCAGGTTGCATAGTTGACCGAAATATATAAATTGGTATTCTTATCCGCGTTTATCCGCGTGTGTCTGCGGTAAATTAGCAAATCTCGTGAAATAATCAGCACTGATTAATCGTCTTCTTGAATGCTTAAGCTTCAAACTTACTTCTTGATAATCCAGATTGGCGAATGATGGATTGAAGCGTTCCTTTGCGTAATTCAGCATGATCCGGAACCGGCACGGTGACCGTCGTGTCAGAAAGCTGCTTCTGCATCAATATATGACTGCCGCGCTGACGGACATTTTGAAAGCCATGACTCGAAAGGATGGCACAGACTTGTTTTCCAGAAAGAACGCGAAGTTTACCCAATGGCAATCTCCACCCGTGTCACATAAACTTCCTCATGGAGGCGCGTCTGAATTTCCGAGGCGGATGCCATCTCAAAGAATAACTCCAGTGCTTCCCGAAGATTTTCCCGGGCACCTTCAATTGTATCGCCTTGGCTCGCAATATCGAGCTCCGGGCAAAACGAAACATAACCATCAGCTTCACGTTCAATAATGGCTGTAAGTTGCTTTTGCATGTCATCTACTCCTATGCTCTAATCGACCCTCATCAGGTATCAAACAGCAGCGCTGTTTTTTTCTACGCTCTTTTCATTCGGGACAACCCTAAATTTATTTAAATCTATTTTAATATAACAAATTCAAATTTATTTTGCCAGAATTCCATTTGTAAATTGATATTCGTGTCCGCGTTCGTCTGCGTGTATCCGCGGCAAATATTTTCTTTTTATAATCAGCCCCTGATAGAAATAGATGAACGCAGACGAACGCAGATAAAAAAATCTCCAGTCATTGCAAGCGCAGCGAAACAATCCCCCATTGTTTTTTCCGGGCGAGGATAAACCCCACGCTCCCTACAAAACCGATGCCATATCCACCCGACATTCAGACGCTTCATCAGCGACAACACCTCCGTCTGTTCTCCCTGCCCATGGGGTGGTCTGCGCCACTGATAAGATGTGTATCAAGCCGCCATATCAATGACTTCAATTTGGCTATGTTTCAATTTTGCATCAGAAATGATTTTCTCCAGTTTTTCAGCCGCATCATCCATAATCCAAGCTTCTCCACACTGGCGGCATACCTTGGCTGGTACATTCCTGGCTACCACCAGCACCTTCTGCTTGTCCACGGTAAAAGTGGTAGTTCCATCCATCATATAATTTCCCGCTGCATAAGGGGCAACCATGAGTGAACATCATTTTTTCACCTTTCTTTTCTGGTTTTTCCATTTTCCTGGAAATGATCCGTATCCGGGACATAAACTGTGATTACATAAGCACCATTAACACCTTCATCCCAGGATATTACAATATGTAACACTTGGCTTTATTAATCGTTTCGGCCAGCACAATGTCATTCCGGCTGCTTCCCCGATAAAAACATTCGAGGACAAGCTTATCCGGGAGCCGAAATCCTTCTCCCGTCATTCCGGCAATCTTTTAGCCGGAATCTATGTTCGGATATAGCACATAAATGGATTCCCGATAGAAACATTCGGGAATGACAAATCTGCTTTGGCCAAGACGATGATCAAGGCCAATTTTTAACCGCAAAGAGTTCAAAACAGGCCTTTGCGGTTAATCCATAGGCCGGCCGATGGATAGGACCATAATGTTGAATTATGGCAGCGAGGGTTGCTTAATTTTGCTCAGGATTCACCTGTTTTTTTTTTGATAAACTTCTGGGAAATCACGCTTTCCATGAATAATTATCAATATATCAATTTGTTTTTCCTTAATTTCATATATAAGCCGATAGGAATAAATTATGAGTTCCCTGACATTCGGTTCAGATAATTCAGGAACGGGTCTGCCCATTCCCGGAAAATTTTTTAAGTATTCCGTCTTGGAGATAATGTCCTGTACGACTTTTTTTGCATAATATGTTGAATCTTCAGCAATATAATCATGGATTTTCTTTAAATCACGTTTTGCCGGTTTGGTCCATCTCACCATTGCTCAATTTCTTTCCTTAGTTCGTCAATGGATGTTACATCCCCCCTGCCAGCGGCCTCTCTGCCTTTTTTGATTTTATCAATGGCATAAATACGATACATGATTTCATCCATATTGGTCTGTTCCGGCATTTTTGAAATAGCGTCAATGGCTTCCTGTTTTATGGTTTGCATTTTCATTTCCTCGTTTTGTTTCTGTCCTTGGTTAAAAAAACTATCTCACTAAAAAGGCTTAAAAATCAAATAGTTTGAATAAAGGAATTAATCAATAACTCAACTTTAACACTCTCGTAAAAAGTCAGATTTCGATGGCAAAGAAAAAAGCTTCAAATTCAAGGCGCGCAAATCCTGAGTGATGATTAGTACTTAGTGTACCATGAAGAAACGAAGGATGCAGCGCAACACAGAATTTGGACTTTTTACGAAGCCATCAACTTTCAGGGGCAAATCGTACCATATTATATGTCACAACGCTTTGATACTTGATTTGCATCATAAACACAAAAATAAAGAAAAGAGGCCCGTCAAAATTTTCCCTTTCTTATCCGCGTTCATCCGCGTGCGTCTGCGGCAAATCAAAGTAGTCGAGGAGTTTACCCCCTCCCCTCCCGCTATAAATCGTCATCTTACGGGCGGGGATAAACCCCGCACACTACTGTCTCTTTTTCAGTCAGGTACGTTGGCCTACCCTGCCCAATCCGGGCTTTAGTCATCATTTCGGCCAGCACAATGTCATTCCGGCGCTTCCCCCGATAGAAACATTCGAGGACAAGCTTATCCGGAAGCCGGAATCCTTCTCCCGTCATTCCGGCATGCTTCCCCCCTCTGGTCATTCCGGCATGCTTCCCCCCTGGTCATTCCGGCAATCTTTTAGCCGGAATCTATGTTCGGATATAGCACATAAATGGATTCCCGATAGAAACATTCGGAAATGACAAATCGGCTTTGGCCGAAACGATGATCAAGGCCCAATCATCCGTTAATCACCAATCAAGGATTGGATTCACTATCTCATCTTTTACTCAAAATAGCCTGAATAGTTCCATGAACTTCTTGTGAGAATTCATAGAACACCTTCACATCTTCCAACGTCGGCTTTCCATCCGGCATCAGATCGAACTCTCCAGGATATCGGGTCTCTATGTAGAGGTCACTAATGACATGGAGCAAATCTGAATCCATTAATAAATTGATATAATTTGGTATCAGCCCATAAAGCCTGACCAGATCGTGCGTTTTTGGAACGTCACAGCCGCAATCTTCCAATACGGCTTTCAATGTTTTTTCCACACATTGCTGAGAATGGAAACAGACAACAGGAGTTAAATACGCATCATCCATTATTTTTTCAATGCTGCACAAATCCATTAAAGCGCCGTCAAGCCACTGCTTTGCATTCTCATTCATAACAACACCTCACCTTCAGACATTATCCGCCGGGCAAAGGAACTTTCCATGGCAATAAATTTCTGGTGCATAGGCATGGTATGAACTATTAAATCAGCGCCATACTCTTTTCTCAATTCAAAAAGCCTATTAGCGATTGCCAACTTGATCCGCATCTTATCTGAAAAATTTTTCGGCATGAAATCATCTTTTGTCACCACATACAGATCGATGTCGCTGTCTTTGTCGGGATCACCCCAAGCATAAGAGCCAAAAAGGATAACTCTGGCCGGGTCAATCGGCTTCAGACATTCAATAATTCGATTTTTTAATGTATCCGATTTTTTAGGCAATTGGGGTCAAACCTTGATTTGTGATTTCAATAATGCAAACATATCGCTCAATCTTTTTTCCTGCTTAAGACGTTTCCTTGTTTCACCTACCCGCCGGCTCACAGAGGAATATGTCAGACCAAAATAGGATCCGATCTCCTGATTGGTCAGTCCCCCGCTTTCCCACAACAAATATATCAATAAATCCCGCTTGTCCTTCTGCTCCGCAGAAATACGTTTTTTCGTTACCGCTGCTTCCAAGTCAAAATCCAGCACCGCTCCTGCGCGTTGCAGCATTTCCCTTGGAGAAAACGCCTTTACCATCCGGTTATACTGCGGCAGTTCCGGGTCTTTCCCATCAGAAATGAATTGTTCCCGGATATTTGTCACAAAATCCTGCGAGCCGAATATCAGGCCATGTTTAACATCCTCCCAGATATTGCCCGCTTCATCCGAATACTGCTGAACCGTGTCGCGATATTGCCGATGAGGGGCTTTGCCGTGCATCAAACCCAGAAGCAAAACAGTTTTCAGCCATTCGGGTGTTTTCCGGGCATATCCGTAAGAGAAATAGCTGCTCCACGGATAATCGGCAAGCCGCTTTACAATCCCGGCTCGCAGGGGATTCCGGTGTATATAGCAGGAAAGACGCATCAGGTACTGATCGTTTTCAACCAGAATACTTTTATATCGACCCTGAAACAGATGGCCGCTTCTGCCGTGTCGGTTGTTGAATCGCCGGGTATAGGTCGTCCCCAGCCACTGCATACTTTTGGACAGATTTCCCTTATGGGTCTTGAGCAGCAAATGATAATGGTTGCCCATCAACACATAGGCAAACACATCAATTTGAAATCGGTCCGAAAATTCGCCGATCAAATTTAGGAACATTTCCCGGTCATCATCCGAGCGGAAAATTACCTGCCGCTCATTGCCGCGTGAGAGAATGTGATAAAATGCCCCAGGATATTCAATTCGCCATTGTCGTGCCATGATCCGTCCAATAACAGGTAGATTTATCCCCGTCAATAATTAGTAACAAATCAAGGTTTGACCCCCCCCCACCTTTTTTTACACATAAACAAAAAGAGCATTGCCGGATTGTTTGGCGCTTTAAGAACCTGACGTGTAATTCCTTCGAGCGTTTCTGCGGCTTCTTTTGTGTTTGAATCATTAACTGCATATTCTACAACCACAAAGTCAGGCTTATATTTCAACAAATGATCATATACTCTAAATGCGCCAATATTTGAATCTGTTGAGCCGATACCGGCATTAATAAATTTAATTTCCGTGTCAGGGAAATGCGCCTTCCACCATTTTGCAACATGATACACATAGGTTCTGTCGCCTCTGGTTGCACGTGCTCCCTGTGTAATTGATCCGCCAATAAATCCAACAACAAGGCTTTCTTCCCTTCTGGCCTTGAGCATAGTGTTCTTTAACCTTGCAGTATTTCCCATCGAATAAAGAGACTTTTCGGCAAAAGATATGTTCTGTGAAGCTTCTGTTTCAATGCTCCCGATAAAAAACAAGATTAATAGCAAAATCAACGCTCGACGCATTAGAACCCTTTCTCTTTGATTGTGCACGCAGCATCATTTATAATCACAGGATTTCTCGCAGACGTGTTTGACATAAATCACATTATATTTTAATGAAATGAATCATTTTGTTTTTCAACATATATCATAGGATCTATCAATGCCAAAAAGAATTAAAGTCTGGGATGAATTAAGAGGTGTGGCAATATTGTTTATGATATTTACTCATTTTTTCTATTATAAATCTCAAGCGACAACTTATTACCATCTTAACCCAACACAGCTTTTCAATACCATTTCAGGTCCATTTGAATTTTTTAGAGGATTTATCAACTTACATGCATCATACCT
>JAQIBZ010000159.1 GCA_027858815.1 Desulfobacteraceae bacterium | reverse complement strand
TTTTGTCCGTCTGTAATATGTGAATAGACCGTCTGCCTTACTCTATCATGTAAAAAATCAAAATAAATATCATCAGCCGCTTCAAATTTTGAACCGGCCGATGCCTGGATTTTGCCTGAAGGCTTAAACAAGTGCTGATAGATATCCCCTTTTGTCTTTACAAAACCAAGTTCAATGGCTTCCCATAAATCAGCAAGAATTTCATTTTGCGATTTACCGGCGATAATTGAAAGATCGGATATATTGAAACGATTACCGATACAGGCTGCCAATTTAAGTATATGTTGTGCATTATCAGTTAATTCTTTTATATGCTTGGCTGTCATAAAATCGATCATTTTATCAGAGATTGTCGCTGCTGCTATTTGTTCAATATTCCACTGCCACCGGCCGGTTTTACAGTTATATGATAATAGGTCTTTATCATTCAATGAATGCAATAATTGCCGGATAAAAAATGGATTGCCGCGAGTTTTGTTATGAACAATTTTTGCCAGTAATTTAACATTATTTATCTTTTCTTGTAAGATATCTGCAATCAGTTGACAGACATCAATTTCAGTGATCGGTTCAAGAATAACGTTATGTATGTGAATCCCTTTATTGTTAATTATATCCAATGATTGAACTAATTGATGTTGTTTGATTATTCCATTATTCGTATATGCGCTGATTGAATAAAAATATCGTGATTTGGTACCGGCAAAAAAAGCCTCCATAAGCTTTAAGCCGTCGGAGTCGGCCCATTGCATGTCATCTATGAAAAGTGTAAGCGGGTGTTTTTTTGAAGCAAACACCTGAATAAATTTATCAAAAACCATATGCAGCCGGTTGAGTGAATCAGATGGAGAAAGTTCGGATACGACAGGCTGTTTTCCAATAATGAGTTCAAGGTCAGGAAAAATATCAATCAGGACTTGCGCATTAACGCCAAGGGCCGTGCTTAATTTTTGCCGCCAGTCGTGAATATGATCCGAGGATTCTGTTAATATCTGTCGGATGAGTTCATTAAAGGCCTGTATAAGTGCGCTGTAAGGAATATTTTGTTGGTTTTTTTCATACCTTCCGGATATGAAGTATCCACCGCTATTCACAATATATTTTCGGAATTCATGTATAAGCCGGGTTTTGCCGATGCCGGAAGGACCGGTAATCACCGTAAACCCGAGTTGCCCCTGTTTTATCTGAGAATACTTATCCGCGAGCCTGGATATTTCGGAATCCCTGCCATAAATTTTTTCAGGGATTCGAAATACCTCAGAAATATCCTTGCTTGCCGGCGCAAACGGTTGGATCCGGGAATGCGCAGAGAATTGTTGAAAACAGACATTCAAGTCGTATTTGATGCCGTAACCACTCTGATAGCGATCTTCCGGTGATTTTGATAGCAATTTCATGATGATTTGAGACACGGCGTCGTCCACATCGTTTCTGACTTCAGCGGGTGGGGCCGGTTTTTGCGCCATATGGGAATGGAAAATTTTGATTGGATTTTCGTCAATGAATGGCAGGGTGCCGCAAAGCAGCTCGTAGAAAATAATACCGAGGGAGTAAAAGTCCGTGCGATAATCAACGGCACGATTCATGCGACCGGTTTGTTCCGGCGAGATATAATAGATGAGTTCATCGGCTGCCCGTGTTTTCTCCTTATCCTTCCGTATCAATAATGTCTGATCGAGCAGTGATGATTTTCCGAAATTGAAATCTCTGATGCTGACATGGATGAGATCAGGATCAATAACAATGCTGCTGCTCGTCAGGCGTTTGTGGATAAATCCATTCTGGTGAAGATCACATATGGCCGTGACAAGCTGAAGCGCAATATTTAAAAACCTGTCAACGGGGATATGCGTTTTTTTATTAATATATTCCTTTAGCCTGATTCCGCTAATATCTTCGCGGATAAAGACGATTCCGGAAGCAGTCGGTTCATCAATTTCTTCAATATCATATACCCGAACCACGTGCTTTGAAATTATTTTTCTTAAAGGAAGATAATCATGATAAATGTTCTTCTGAAGGAGGGGTGATTTTTGATCGATTGGCAGGAAATAAATAATTACAGGTTTTGAAGTTTGGTCATGCTTTGCGGAAAATACTTTCAAACCGTTTTCAGGCGGTCTTTCGTTAATAATTGTGTACCCATCAAAAAAAACATTCATCTTACATCTCGTCACGAATAAAGCCGAGAACGGGGATTGTTATTACCGGTGAGGCATCACTGTCGGTTGTCAGGTGGATTTTATCAATATACCAGCCTTTCTCTTGTTTTTCATTATAAACCGTCAGTTGATATTTTACGCCGTTGGATTGCTTCATTTCAACCAGGTCGAAGCGAATATTATCCCCTTCTTCGGTTTCAACTTCCATTATTTTAAATCGGTTATCGCCGGTCGAGGCAATTGTAATCGTCTGCTTAATCTCCTGTCCGACACTGCCGGTCAATCTTGCAGTGGCCGGAGCGATATCGGCAACGGGTTTGACATCGCCGGAAATCACCAGTGTAAATTCAGGTGTCTTTTCGTCATTTGTCCGGACGATCATCGACTTGGTTACATGCTGTCCACTATAGCCCTTTGTATCCAGCTCAATCGCAATTTTTCCCTCACCGCCGGGAGGAATCTGTCTCGGATAAGAGACAGCCGTACACCCTCAGGCGGTTTTTACTTCGATAATGTCTACGGGGGCGATCCCTTTGTTTATCAGGACAAAGTCATGCTGCACTGCATCTCCTTCAATCACGGGTGGAAACTCATAGGTTTCTTCCGGGAAATAGACGTTTGGCAAAGCAGGAGACTCGGCATTGGCAAGATAAACGCCAGCCCGGCAAAGCAGCATTAGAAACAACATCATAAAAACAGAGAAAATTTTTAATCTCATACCGGGTTAATTTCTCCCATATATATGCGGTCTCTTGTATCGGAAAAAACCATCCTTTTCTTCAAGCTCAATTGTTTTTGCCTCATGCTTGAAATACTGCTCCCTGAGCGCTTTTAATTTTTCTTCCTGTTTTGATTCTTCGAAATTTTGAACGATCTTTTCACGCGCCTGCATATACGTCAGGCCGTTTTCCCATCGTTGGCTTCGGTCTTCATCCCGTTTTTCCAGTTTTCCAACCTGTTCCTCCGTGAGTCCCATTTCCCGGCGTATCTGGTTTATTTTCCATTGGCGCTGTTCCTGGTTCATCTGTTTCAATTCATCCTGTACAGAATCAATGCTGAAAAATACTTTCGCCAAAAGATCCTTTTGGTTCAGGAGAAATTCTTCCGGGGAACCTTCATAGTTTTCACGGAGAGCGCCTTGATAGACTTCAAGTTTTTCTTCAATCATTGTATCGTATGATTCATTCAATATGGCCAGGGTATCCTGTACTTTGGCTTTTCTCGCTTCGGTTGCCAGCATTTCATCCGACCATATTTCCGCTGCATCCTCGCCAAAAAGTTTAATTCTTTTTTCCCATAACGCGTTCTTCCGCTCTTTTTTATTCATTTGAACAAGCAATTGTTCGTTGTCCTCAAGCCAGCGCTGATAATGGTCCAGCTTATTCAATGTTTTCATAATTTCATCGGCCAAATCCGGAAATGCCCTTTTAAGAATATTATAAAACAACGCCTTGCCGGTTTCAGGATGAGATTCGATTACGGTATTTCTTAAGGTGATCAAGCTCGCCTGGGTGCTTATTTCCGAGATTGTGCCGGCATAGTATTTCTGCAATTCCCTGACCATTTGATCCTCAAATGCAATTTCTTCATGTTTTTCCTTTAAAGAATCCTTTTCAACGAGGGGGGATCTTTCAGGCGCGGTGAGGCGTTTTTCAGGAATCGTTTTTGCCGGCGCGGCGGTTGATTGAATGTTATATTGAACAGGTTTGTCATCCGTATCTTTTAAGATTAATAAAGAACAAAAAATGACTGCAGATACGGATACCGCCAGAATAACGACCATTCCTGTTGTTTTTTTTTTGTTACCCATGGTTATCTTTTTCCCTCCAACACTGATCTATTTTTCGCTTAATGCGGGTTGCTACGGAGCGCATAATATTGTTTGCATTTAATATAGGTGCCTGCAACACAAAAAGGTCACGGGTTTTTTTAAAAAGCCCCCGTGACCCTTATTGTGAATGCTTTACTCAGAGTAATAATTACACATTACCCTGGCTGTCAATGAGTAGTTAGGAATAGTTGGCTTTCCCATCCTCATTTTATTTTATATTGCACACCCTTTTCTATCAACAATTACACCAGGAGGTGTGTCCGGGCATTTGTCTCTTTTATTCACTACGCCGTCACCGTCAAGGTCATCAGGATCAACAACTGGGGGCGGGGGGTCTACAGTGCCGCCAAGAAGGGGCTCGAGTACGGGCCAGATCAGGCCGGCAATTTTTTCCGAACCTGATGTGGTCGGATGTACGCCGTCTACGACGAGATCGGAACTAGTCATGATCGGCTGCGGATTAACGAATGTACAATCAACGGTTGAATTGCTGCATGCCAAAGAGAGTTTAACCTGACCATAATCAACTGCATCGTTTAAAGCGGTTGTTCCGATCAAACCGAATTTCAAATCATAATAACCGGAATAAATGACTTTATCCACGCCATCCTGATCCATCTGGTTTAACAGATTGACAGCATCCACGTATATATCATCAATCAGAGATTTACATGAGCTTGAAAGACTGGATTCCCACCAGTCAACTTTGCAGTTATACGGATCAAATAGCGTTGCAGGAATTAAGATGTCGTTTGCCCCGCCGTCCATGAAGATAATATCAATATCCGGATTGTCGTTTTTTGCGTCAATATACTGATCGGCAACATCAGCAATCATGTCACCTGAAAAGGAATATCGGCGAAAGGTCTGGCCGGCCCAGCTATGAAGGAAATCATTGATTTCGCCGGACAGAGCGTATACGGAATCACCAATGTTTACAACCTGATTGTTGTCGGCATCCGTTATGTGATCGACGCTTATAAGGCCACATGCTGCTATTGTTGTGGCTAAAAAACACGCCATAACAATACGAGTAAATACTCTGGTTTTAGATTTTAAATTTTTCATTTTTTTCTCTCCCCTGTGCATAGTTAATTTTTGATAAATTAATTTAATTTTTTACTTGTTATAAAAATATTAACCGATCAATTTTTTTATTTGCCTCCTCCTTTCCCTCTTTTGATTTAAATTAAGCTGGCAGTCCATTTTAATGTAAATTAAAGGGTTACTTTAAATCTGTTTTTTGAAGTAATTTTCTTTCATGCAATAATTTTCATCCTGATTGTGGTGGCTGTGACTTCAGTTTCAGTGTTAAGGGCAATGTATAGTGGAATGAACGTTGTTTCAATCAGGGGAAACGTGATTTTTGGGTTCAAAAAGTATGATTTATTGAGCGGATTATCAAATTCAGGATTTAATTGAAAATTTATAAGGGATCGGATAGGTAAGGTGACTTATCTATTCGTTGAACGGGCGCTTATGGTTTTGGTTTGTTTTTGCAAGGAGTGAGGAGTGAATGACGAAGCAACCCCGGCGTTACATGAGATTGCTTCGTTGTTCGTTTTTTTTAATAATCGAGAAATAGAATTCTGAGGAATTTGTTTCAGTCTCTGTCTAATTTGAAAATCTCATCAGCGTCTGTTCCGCTTTTTCGGCCATCCGGTCAAACAATTCCTTTACCGAAGGAATATCATGGGCCAGACCGATGCCCTGGCCGCATGAAAGAATTCCTTTTCCCACAATGCCTTTGTAATACATTTCATTGGCGTTTTCGCCTTTGATGACTTCATACAGCTCGGCAAACTCCGCTTTTTTGTTTTCCAGTTCCACACATTGGTTGGCTGCGTCATTGTTCAGCACGCGGTGTGTGGCGTTTAATGATCGCATCACAAGCATGGTGTCCAGCTCGGATGCATTGAGCAGGGCGTTTTTAATATTGTCATGAATGGGCGATTCTTTGGTGACCAGCAGGCGGGTGCCCATGATAACCGCTTCCGCGCCCAGCGATAATACCGCAGCTACTCCGCGCCCGTCGGAAATACCGCCGCCGCCGATGACCGGAACGTTGACCGCATCGACCACCACCGGCACAAGGACCATTGTGCAGGTGTCAAGCCTGCCGGTGGCACCGCCGTTTTCATAACCCACCACTGTCACGATATCGGCGCCCATGGCTTCGACTTTTTTTGCATACCGTACGCCCACGCATTTATGAATCCATGTCATTCCCAGATCTTTGAAACGGGCGATTAATTCTTCCGGGGCATGATGGCCGGATGTTTCCACGATTTTAAGACCATTGTCCGCCATCACATCAATATAATCGTTATTGTCAATCTGGGTCATGGCAGGAAATAAATTGATGTTGATGCCGTATGGATTGTTTGTCAGCGTTTTCATCTTTTCGATGGCTTCGGAAAACGATTCCTTTGATTTGTAGTTTGCCGAAGCCATAATGCCCAGGCCGCCGGCTTCGCTCATGGCTGCGACAAATTCAGCCTTTGAAATCCACATCATTGCCCCGCCGACAATCGGGTATTTGATTTCGAGCAGATCCGTTATTTTTGTTTTTAGCATGTTCGTCTCCTGTGAATTCAAATATTGATCAATTTAAGGTACGAGTCATAGAATGATAGAAAAAGATTACTTTGAAAAATTGGCAGATAATTGTCAGGGTGTCAAGAACTTGGAATGGCGATAAGACATACTAATCTATTCCTTTAATTTCTTTTTAATCATTTAAATGTTATAATCGTAAAAAAAATTATGAATAAGCTTTTGAATATTTCATTGCATGAGGATTCTGTAAAATGCCGGATGCCAGTGCCGGAGTTTACTATGCCCGATTTAAAACCGGAACCGTTGCGGAAACCACAGCTTTGTATGGCATGGGCGGATCTGTGGAGTCTAATCAAATAATTTCGGAATTGTTGACGGCATACTTAGATCATTTATATACAGGAGGAAATAAATGGAAGAAATAACTCAAATTCAAAAAGTGGTCACTATCATTATTGATTTTTGTGTGCGCTATAGTTTTCAGATCGTCGGTGCCCTGATTATACTCGGAATCGGAACTTATATCGCCGGGTGGCTGTCGAGAATCGTCATCCGCATGTGCGAAAAAAAAGGCATGGATGTTACTCTGACCTCTTTTCTGGCACAGGTCGTCAAGCTGGTTGTTCTATGCTTTGTTATTATTATGGCATTGGGGAAATTCGGAATTTCAGTGGCTCCTTTAATCGCAGCACTGGGTGCCATGGCATTTGGCGCCAGTTTTGCCTTGCAGGGACCGTTGTCCAATTACGGGGCCGGATTGGTGATTATCATGACCCGTCCGTTTGTTGTGGGAAATACGATTCTCATTGACGGAGTCAGTGGCGTGGTGGAAGAGGTGACCCTTGCAACGACAATCTTATCCACCGAAGATGGTGAAAAAATAACAATTCCGAACAAGCAGATTGTCGGGGAAGTGCTGACGAATTCTTTTGAAAATAAAGTGGTGGAAGCGTCTATCGGCATCTCCTATGATGATGATCCGGAAAAAGCCATTGTTATTATCCAAGAGATTCTGTCATCAGTTTCCAAGATCCCCACAGACCCGGCACCTCAGATCGGGATTGAGGAATATGCGGATTCATCCATTAATATCGGCATGCGCTACTGGGTTCCGACAAAAGAATATTTTGAGATATTGTATGCAGTCAACCTTTCAATTTATAAAAAATTTAAAGAGGAACAAATTACCATCCCGTATCCGCAAAGAGATGTACATGTTGTTTCGAAGAACGGTCAAATGACGTGAGTATGCTTTGGTTAAGTGAAATAGTAAGTCAATTACTGCCATGCTCGGGATGACATGTTGTGAACAAGTCTGCTTCTGGGGCAACATATCGCTGGAATGATATGAATTACAATGTTTTCTGTTTTCGGGTGATGATGCCGAATAGATTATAGATAAGTCGGGCAACAGTAAATTCAGGCGCGTGTATGCCGCTGATCGGTGATAGTTCCACCACGTCAAATCCAATCACGTTACGTCCCTGAATGATCGACTCAAAGGCTTGAAATGTTTGGTACCAGCTCAGTCCTCCGGGTTCGGGGGTTCCGGTGGCCGGCATAATTGACGGATCAAATGCGTCCACATCAAAGGTGATATAGATGTCGGCCGGGAAATCCGGCGGCAGGATGGATTCCGGCATGCCGGTTTTATTGATAGCTGCCGCATCCAGGTGGCCGATTTTTAGTTTTTTCCTGAGCCGGTGTTCTTCATAAGAAAGACTGCGCACGCCGATTTGATAAATGGAAATCTTCAAGTCCAGAGCCCGGTGCATTACACAGGCATGACTGTGTGGGGTTCCTTCATATGTGTCGCGTAAGTCCGCATGGGCGTCAAACTGAACAATGCCGAAATCCTTCCCGCTTTTTTTAAAGGCAGAAAATGCGCCGGCGCTGACCGTGTGCTCGCCGCCCAGGATTACAGGTATCTTTTTCAGGCACAGCACTTCATAAACCGCATCTGAAATTTTTTGCAGTACATCTTCGGGATCATCATCACAGCCAATCGCCGGATGGGTATAGATGCCGTGTTCGGCCGGAATGCTGATGCCGTCAAAAAGCTCCAGTTGTTGTGAACTTTCAAGAATTGCTGCCGGACCTTTAGCGGTGCCGGTTCCGTAAGACACACTCTTTTCATAGGGCACGGGGATGATATGAAACAACGCGTTTTCAGGAGATGGCTGGGTGATTTCTGATGCCAGAAAATATGGTAATAACTCGTTTTTGTTCATATCGATTCCTGAGCCCTCTGTTTTTTTAATTTCGAGATGTTCTCAATCGGACATTTAGCGGGCGGGGATAAACCCCACCCCTACATAGAATTCTGCTAATCCAGTAGGGGGGCGGGCTTCACGCCCTCCCGGGTAAAATTTAAGAATTCGGAATCTATTTATGAATACGTTTATTAAGAAAGCCTGTTCTTAAAATCTTCATATTTGAATTGCCGAATGATGGTAAACCTATCAGTATCTGCTTTATAAACAGCGATGGACGGCAGCTGGATACCGTTGAATGTATTGGTTTTCACCATGGAATAATGCGCCATATCGCAAAAGATCAGTTTTGATCCCACTACTAACGGTTCGTCAAAAGAATAATCACCGATGATATCTCCGGCCAGGCAGGAAAGGCCGGCCAGGCGGTAAGTATAGGCTTTTTCGTCGGGTTGCCCGGCTTGTTGACCAGCCCGTTGACCAGCTTGGAATATTTCCGGGCGATAGGGCATTTCCAGGACATCCGGCATATGAGTGGCCGCTGATGTGTCTAAAATAGCAATATCCATTTCATTTTTAACAATGTCGAGGACGGAAGCGACCAAAATACCGGCGTTAAGGGCCACAGCTTCTCCGGGTTCCAGATAAACGTCTACATTGTATTTTTCTTTAAAATTAATAATCAGATCACAAAGCAAATCAACATCATAGTCGTTTCGGGTAATATGATGACCGCCGCCAAAGTTGATCCAATCCATTTGCGGGATATAATCCTGGAATTTTTCCTCAAACACCGTCAGGGTTCGCTTGAGCGCAGAAGCGTTTTTTTCACACAGGGTATGAAAATGCAGCCCGGATATCCCGTCAAGAGATTGTCCTTGGAACTGATCACTTAAAACACCTAAACGAGAGTAGGGTGCACATGGATCGTAAATCGGGATTTCCACTTCTGAATGGGCCGGATTGACGCGGATGCCAAATCGAATGTCGGGTTGTATATTGCGCTGGTATTCAATGGCCATCGCTTTGAACCGGTGCCACTGGTTAAATGAATTAAAGATGATATGGTCGGAAATCGGCAGAATTTTGTGAATATCTGTTTCGCTATAGGCTGCGGCAAAGGTATGCACTTCGCGACCAAATTCTTCTCGGCCCAGCATCGCCTCGTGAGGTGAACTGGCACAGATCCCGTGCAATGTCTGCCGAATAAGCGGAAACACGGAAAACATGGAAAATCCTTTGAGCGCCAGAAGAATGCGGCATCTGGTGCGATCTTGCACTGACTCCAGAATGGCTAAATTTCGCTTTAAAGCAGATTCATCCAGTACAAAACAAGGCGTTGGGACCTTTTTCAGGTCCAGTTTTACAGGATAACTTCGGTCCATGGCAGTCCGTGGATATTCAGTTTTTCCATAAACGGTGTGGGATCAAACTGCTCTATATTAAAAACGCCTTTTCCCTGCCATTTTTTTGTCAGCATCATCATGGCACCAATCATTGCCGGGACACCGGTGGTATAGGATATTGCCTGGGAACGGACTTCCTCGTAGCATTTTTCATGATCACAGATATTGTAAATATAATACTGTTTGTCTTTTCCGTCTTTTTTCCCTTTGAGCAGGCAGCCGATACAGGTTTTGCCTTTTGTCAGAGGTCCTAATGATGCAGGGTCCGGCAGTAAGGCTTTTAAAAACTTTAAGGGAACGATTTCCTGGCCTTTATATAAGACCGGATCAATGCGGGTCATGCCGACGTTTTCAAGCACTTCAAGATGCTTCAGATAATTGTCGGAAAAAGTCATCCAGAACCGGGCTTGTTTGATGCCGGGAATGTGTTTGACAATGGATTCCAGCTCTTCGTGATACATCAGGTAAATTTTCTTCGGTCCGATGCCTTCGGGGAAATCAAAATCTTTTGCAACAGAAAGCGGTTCTGTTTCTATCCACTTATCGGAATCAAAATATTTTCCTTTTGCCGTGACTTCCCGGATATTGATTTCCGGGTTAAAGTTGGTGGCAAACGGCTGGCCGTGGTCACCGGCATTACAATCAATAATGTCGATTTCGGAAATCTCGTCAAAATGATTTTTCCAGGCCCAGGCGCAGAATACATTGGTGACCCCGGGATCAAACCCGCTGCCGAGCAGCGCCATGATGCCGCGCTCCTTGAATCGTTCGTGGTAGTCCCATTGCCACTGATAACAGAAACGGGCTTCATCGGGCGGTTCATAATTGGCGGTATCCAGATAGTCCACACCGGTTTCAAGACAGGCGTCCATAATATGAAGATCCTGATAGGGAAGGGCCACGTTGATCACCAGGTCCGGGTTGAACTTTCTGATCAAAGCAACCAGTTCCGGTACATTGTCCGCATCAATTTGAGCGGTTTTGATTGGCTGTGACAGCTGGGCCGCAATTTTTTCACATTTTGAAACAGTCCGGCTGGCCAGGCAGATATCGGAAAAAACTTCCGGAACCTGGGCGCATTTGTGTGTGACCACCTGGCTGACACCTCCGGCACCGATTATGAGTACACGTGACATAATCTTCTCCTCATTATTCAAAGTAAGTGTAACCGCGTAAACCGGATTGATAGGCTTTCATTATTTTCTGGCGTTCATTCGGCGTGATGAGTCCTTTTCGCACCGCTTTTTCAGCACTTTCACGAAAACTGACAACCATGGCTTTAGGGTCATATTCCACATATGACAAGACATCCGCAACCGAATCGCCTTCTATTTCCCGGACAAACTTGAAATCTCCGTTTTGTTTGATCTCGATACTGACAATGTTTGTATCCCCAAAAAGATTGTGAAGATCCCCCAGGGTTTCCTGGTATGCGCCTACGAGAAAGACGCCTAAATAATAATCTTCATCCGGTTTCAGTTCATGGAGCGGCAGAGAGTTTTTGACATCATGGGTGTCAATAAATTTATCGATTTTGCCGTCACAATCGCAGGTGATGTCTGCCAGAATAGCATTTTTTTCAGGGGCTTCATTGAGCCGGTGAACCGGCATAACGGGAAACAGCTGATCAATCGCCCATGCGTCCGGAAGCGATTGGAACACGCTGAAATTCCCATAGTAGATATCTGCCAGCGCATTTTCGATCCCTTCCAGTTCGGATGGTATTTTTTTTAGTTTTTTTAAGGCTGCAGCGATTCTTTTCAATACATGCCAGAAGATGTTTTCACCTACCGCCCGTTCACGAAGGGAAAGATTGCCGTGTTTAAACAGCTGCCGGATTTCATCACGGTAGTAAAGCGCATCATTATAACATTCCTGAAGATTTTTAAGCGTCAGGTTACTCAGAACCTCTTTCAGGTTGATGATCATTTCATGGGTGTCTTCAGCCTGTTCCTCCGGTATCGGAAGGGTTTGAAAGCTGCTCACATCAATGATATTGAAAAGCAGCACCGAATAAAATGCGACCATAGCCCGCCCGGATTCCGTGATAATGGTTGGATGGGGTATGTCCCGGTCATCTAAGGTCCCCATGATGACTTCAATAATATCCGCACAGTATTCAGCCAGTGTATAGTTTCGGCTGCTGGTAAAGTTGGTGTGGGAACCGTCATAATCCACGGCCAGGCCGCCGCCGAGATCGAGATATCCCATAGGCGCACCTTCATCAATCAATCCGGCATACACCCGGCAGGCTTCAACTACTGAAAATCGGATGTCGCGAATGTTGGGAATTTGGGACCCCAGGTGATAATGCAGTAGCTGAAGGCAATCTATCATGCCTTGTTCTTTCAGATAATCCACTGTTTCAATGACCTGGGTCATGCTCAGGCCGAAAATGCTCCGATCACCGCCGGATTCCGTCCAGTGGCCACCGGCACGGGATGACAGTTTGATCCGAAGACCGATCAGGGGTTTGATCTTTAGTTTGGTGGCACGTTCAAGGATCAGCGGGAGTTCACTGGGCCTTTCAATGACAAAAAAACATTTAACGCCTATTTTCCGGGCGTAAAGGCCCAGGTCAATGAACTCTTCATCCTTGTAACCATTACATATCAGGCAGGCTTCCGGGTCTTTGAGCAGAGAAATGGCGGCAATCAGTTCGGCCTTGCTGCCGGCTTCCAGGCCGTGATGGTATTGCGCACCGAAATGGGTAACTTCTTCTACTACCTGCCGCTGCTGATTGACTTTGATGGGATAAACGCCCCTGTATTCCCCTTTGTATCCGAAAGTTTCTATAGCGTTTTTGAAATTTTCATGAAGCCGTGAGATTCGGGACTGGAGAATATTCCCAAGCCTGAGAAGGATCGGCATACCAAGACCCCGTTCCTTGATTCCGGAAATAATATCCATCATACTGACGGTATTTGCAGGATCATCGCCTTTGGGATTAATGGTGACTTCCCCTTTTTTCGAGATATCGAAATAACCGCCTCCCCATGTGTGGATTCCGTATAGATCCACGGAATTTTCAATCGTCCATCGCTCCAGAGATCTGATATTTTTTAAGTGCTGGTTCATGAGATATTCTGCGTATTAAAATGTGTTATGATTTTGGGGATAATGATCAATGCAATTATCTGTAAATTAAACGATTCACATCCATCATAAATGATACCGGGTAATAGAAAAAATTCATAGATGGATATTAAAAAAATAGCAACAGGTGAATACATGATCTTTTAAATTTTCTCTAATAATCGATCTTCAAGTTTTTAGGTAATTTGTTCAAATCCAAGGCGGTAAAAAATTTTGACCACAGGCATACTGGTCGTATTCCGCGGATCAAAATTTTTTTTCAACGCAGGAGTTGGGAAAATTAACAAAAACTAGAACATCGAGTAATACGATTACCGTTCGGGTGGGGATATAGAGGCTTAAAAGATTCCGGCGATTGGGTGCTGTTCTGTCCGGCCGGGTAAAATAAACCTGATCCTTGATGAAACGAGGATGCCCGCTGTAAGAATGGTCATCGCTGATGCTGATCAATGAGTATTCTAAACTGCATGCATACAGTTAAGCAATTCTTTCACATTAACCGTTGCGATGCCGGAATTGATGTCAGACATGGCGTAGGGAATGACCAGCACGTTGTTATGAAAGATCGATCCGCAGGAATAGACAACATTGGGTACATATCCCTCACGTTCTTTTTCACGCGGAGTCAGCAGCGGTTCATCCAGGCGGGCAATGATCTTTGCCGGATTTTCAAGATCAAGCAGAATGGCGCCGATACAATATTGACGCATGGGCCCGACACCGTGGGTGAGTACGATCCAGCCTTCATCTGTTTCAAGGGGTGATCCGCAGTTGCCGATCTGGATAAATTCCCAGGGATATTCCGGCTCCTGGATGATTTGGGACTCCTGCCAGAAATGGATATTGTCCGAGAACATGATATGATTGTTTTCACCGTCCTGGCGAGAAAGCATGACAAATTGACCGTTAATTTTTCGCGGGAAAAGCGCCATGCCTTTATTTTGTACTGCTTTCCCATTGAGCGTCAACACGTTGAATGTGATGAAATCCGTTGTTTCAATCAACTGTGGTAATATCGCAAATCCATTATAGGCGGTATAGGTCGCGTAATAGATGAACTCACCATCGTCATTGAAAAATTGAACAAAACGGGCATCTTCAATACCTTTGCTTTCATTTTTCGAAACAGGAAAGATCACCCGTTCGGATATGTGGTGATCGCTGTGAAAACTGACCTTATAATTGGAACCGACAAGCCAGGAAATGGCCTTGAAGGTACCATTTTGGTCTGATTTAGAAAATTGCGGTTTTACGCGAAGTTTTTCAATTGTTTCTGTTAATTCTTTATACGTAAAATTTTCCGACATTTGGTCGAGAATATAGTTACTTATTTGATTACCATCTCCCATTTCGTCCAGTTTGAGTCGGATAAGACTGCGTTTGTAGCTCCGGTCTAATTGTAGCTCCGGCGTTTCAACAAAATCACTGATCGGGTCGAAAATGACCCTGTTGTGCCGGTCCAGGACGCCGCTGCGAAAGACAAGTGACGAAATATGGCCTTCACCGGTTGCCCGTAGGCTCATGACAAAACGCAAACTGCCTTTTGTTAGATCGCTTTGATCCGGATGGGGGACGATGGAAGGGTTGAAAAGAGCGGCTGATTCAATGGCGTACTCTTTTGTAAAGTATGCTCCGATGAGACTCTTTTGTACATTGGTGAGCATTTCAATCTGCGGAAGAGAATCCTTCACCGCGTTCAGGTGCTGCTCAAAAATATGCTCAATGTTTTCATGCCGTCCGGAAAACTCGATCATTATTTTCGCAAGTAACTTTTCGGTCGCTATGTCCGGCAAGTTCACTATCCGGGCAATATTTTTAGATAAGCGATGCCTGTCACCAGGTATGTGAAGCCGGGTGATTACCCTTGATGAATCCCCAAAGATCTTATTCGGTTTCCTTTTAACTTTCAGCTTTTGGTGCTTTTTTGCCTGC
>JAQIBZ010000114.1 GCA_027858815.1 Desulfobacteraceae bacterium | reverse complement strand
CCCTACAATGTCAATATTGTCGATATTGTCGCCATGGCCCAATAACGTTTTTTCCGATACATGAATCCCCATTTTTTTATAACCGTTTTTCATCATTCCCGTAGGGGCAATCCCTTGTGTTTGCCCTTTGGGGGTTCCCATTATAAAATCAATTTTCATGTTCAACCCGGACTTCACCGCTCATGAGTTTGGGCAGCAGCGTATCTCGGAGTTTTTTGAGAGTAAGGATTTGGGATTGATTGTATTCAATTCTATTGTAGATGTGCTCTAAATGACTTTCAACTTTTTTCAGTTTTTCAATCGGAGGTATTGATAAAATAATTTCTTTTAATCCACTAATAGTTAGGGCTGCTTGTGTGCTTCCAATTGTAATAGCATCTAACTGTTCTTTACCGACATTAGACTTTATCCAAAAGTAAATAATAATACTTGGAATACCCTTAAAATTTTTAAACCATGTAAGATTTCCATCTTTAAAATAAAATTTATCATTTTTCTTTACTCGATACGGTATGCCTAATGTCCCCACCGAAGTGAGTAATATATCGCCTTGAATAGGCGCTCCGAATTTTTCTGAAATTTCATCAAATCTATTTTCAGTTATATAAAGTTCACCATTGGTAATACCAGTATTGTGAAGTTCAATTATTTCTTTGCTCCTGTAGAATGGAACTCCAAAAGGAACATATTCTTTATAAAAAATCCGTTTGCTTGACGTAATATCAAGTAATTCTTCAAGTTTTGCATCCTCCCAATCATCCTTTGCTTCTTCCACAAACCACTGTCTGAAAAGCGTTTCCGCCATGGCTTCAAGGGTTTTGTTCTGGCGGTGGAGCAGGTCTATTTTGTCGTCAAGGCTGGAAAGGACAGAGGCGATGGCTTTTTGTTCGGGAAGAGGTGGGAGCGAAAAAGACATTTCCTTTAAATCTCTTATCGGCAGTTGAGGTTGTGCACTCCCTGTCGTAAAAGTTTCAAAATCCTTTTTTAAATACTTGAATAATTGATAATTAAAATATTTATTTATTCCTTTAGGGCGAATGATAACCATGCCAGAGTTAATTCGTAATTTATCATAAATTACCTTATCGTTAAAAAATCCCAAATTACCCACAGTTCCTCTAGTTGTTAGAACTAAATCATATCTTTCTAATTTCCCTTTTCTTAAAAGTGCATCTTTTTCTTTTGTTATAAAATTTAATTCAGAAAATGAAAAACCAGAGGTCGTCACATTCTTGGTGTTCAAAAAAAGGCAATAACCTTTTCCAAAAAACTCGTCTTTTTTGGGATAGTGCTTTCCTCTGTCACCATCAATAATTTCGATGGGTGCGTCTCCCAGCTTACACTCCCTCCACCCCTTCCTGTAAATCACCACTCCCTTGGTATTGATATGCTCCTTCATCGCTTCATTGGTAATCGTGGGATAGGCGATAAAATCAAAAAAGAACGGCAGATAAGTGTCTTCCTCAAAATGGAATTTCAGTTTGGCGGCAAGAGACGCAGTGACTTTCGTCCCTTTGAGGGAGATATCCACATCGGACGCCTCTTTGTAGGTATCTATCGCACGGGAACCGAAAAGGATCGCTTCTTCAATTTCATCATAGGATGCGATGATATCCAGCGCCTGTTTCAGTTGTTCATCGGACAGTCCGTATTTCATAGGAGTTTTTTCAACTCATCATGGAGTTTTTTCGCAATCGGAAAAAATTCTTTGTGGATAAAGGCGATTGTTTCATTCAAGATAACAGTGTTGTATGCATGACTTGCCAGGTTGCGTTTTTCTATTGCGCCCATCCATGTTTCCGCATCCGATATCAATTCAGCCTGAAATGCGGTGCGAATGGTCTGTTTGCTGTTTTTCACCTGATCATAGCCTTCGTTTTCCAGGTAGTCCTTCATGACATTCCAAGCCAGTTCAAACGTAAATTCAAAGCTTTGAACAAGCGCCATCTTGGTTATTTCATCTTCCAGATTTTGTTCATACCGGTCAAGAACCCGGCAGAATGTTTGATAGGCACTGGAAAAATTTTGAAATCGCTGTTTCCATCGGTCATCATTATTCATTGTATGTCCTCCCATTCCCCGCATTGATTTTCCCCAGATTTTCCAGAATGAGCCGGTTCAATCGTTCCTCCTCTTTCAACTGCTCCGCAAACTCATATTTCAGCTTGGCAAATAGTTCATTAAAATCAAAATCATCATCTTCAAGAGCCAACCCTACATACCGGCCCGGTGTGAGGATATAATCCAGTTCCTTTACCCGTTCAATGGATGCGGAAGCGCAGAACCCCTTGACATCTTCATAATCTCCGTCCGGGTTGCGCCAGCTATGGTAGGTTTCAGTAATGGTGGCGATATCTTCAGCAGAAAATTCTTTTGTCCGGCGGTTGATTAAATGGCCCAGGTTGCGGGCATCTATAAAGAGTATTTCGTCAGTCCGGTTGCGCATTGGGTGGGGATAAACCCCACCCCTACGGTTGCGGCTGCAGAACCACAAGCACGCCGGTATCTGGGTGTTTAAAAACAGCTTGGCCGGCATATTGACAATACAGTCTATCAGTCGGGCATCCACCAGTTCCTTGCGGATATCCCCTTCACCAGATGATTTGGAAGTCAAAGACCCTTTTGCCAGAACAAACCCGGCCTGACCGTTGGGATTTAAATGATAAAGAAAGTGTTGTATCCAGGCGTAGTTCGCGTTTCCCGTGGGTGGTGTGCCGTATTTCCAGCGTCCGTCTTTGCGGAGCAGGTCTCCGCTCCAGTCACTGTCATTAAACGGCGGATTGGCAATCACATAATCAGCCTTTAAATCCTTGTGGCTGTCATTTAAAAAAGACCCTTCATTGTTCCATTTGACCTGGGAACTGTCGATGCCACGGATGGCTAAATTCATCTTTGCCAGACGCCAGGTGGTCTGGTTGCTTTCCTGCCCGTAAATTGAAATGTCATTCACCTTGCCCTGATGACTGGCGACAAACTTTTCAGATTGAACAAACATACCCCCGGAACCACAGCACGGGTCAAATACCCGGCCTTTGTTGGGTTCCAGCATTTCCACCAGCAGTTCAACAACGCTTCGGGGCGTATAAAACTGTCCGCCTTTTTTCCCTTCAGCCAGGGCAAACTCGCCAAGGAAATATTCAAATACATGGCCCAGAATATCCGCGCTCCGGGCCTTGGCATCGCCCAGCGCAATATTTCCCACCAGATCAATCAACCCGCCCAGATTGGTGGGGTCCAGGTTCCCACGGGCAAATACTTTGGGAAGCACACCTCGCAACGAGGGATTTTCCTTTTCAATGGCATCCATGGCTTCATCCACGGTCTTGCCGATATCCGGTTGCTTGGCTTTGGTTTGCAGATACGTCCACCGGGCGGTTTCCGGAACAAAAAAGACATTCTCCGCCTTGTATTCATCCTTGTCTTCCGGGTCCGCACCGGCATATTCGCCTTCACCGCTTTTCAGCTTGCCGTATAATTCTTCAAATGCATCGGAAATATATTTTAGAAATATCAGCCCCATGACAATGTGCTTGTATTCCGCTGCATCAATGTTTTTCCGCAGTTTATCAGCAGATTTCCACAGCTGTTTTTCAATGGGCTCTTCGGTGGTGTTGTTATTTTTGGCTTTTGCCATCGTTAATTTTCATCCTTTATAAAAACTTTTGTTACATGACGGATGTATTCAATTGGAATGTCGCCTGGAAACCAGCATTCGGTAATAGGAACACATTAGTCAACATAACGTTCTCCAGTCCATGCTTCCGATACTGGAATTAGCCCAGAATATGATTTCTGTTTTAAAATAAAATAGTACAAGGTGTAATTATTTTGGTGTGCAGGTAAAAAATATAATTTTTCAAGAGTTTCCCTGATTTCAAAATTGGTTTTTTCCCTGAAATCAAATAAACAGATGTGCCCCCTTTTTCTGCCAAAACTATTTTCAGAAACCGAAAAAGAATAGGGGAATTTGTTATCACGATTATTTTCTATAAAACCTGATTTAATAATTCCCTCATAACCTCTTTGATCCGTCATATGAAATACCAAGCCAGTCAAACAGGGAAAAACATTTTTTTCGAGCAGAGTATCGTTTTCCCTGTCTTTATGTGAAAGCTCCCACTCAAACAACTTAAGCATATTTAAAGTTTCCCTTATTAGTCGTCATTCAAATTGAATATTTGCTCAAAAAAACACTTACTCGGATTTGCCTTTAAAATCAATAAAATCCATATTTTTTTGTGTTACGAGATGACGGTAGAATTTAAAAATAATTCCATGACACCCATAAATCATAAAAACATTCATCCATAATCGGTTACGAATTTGGCTACGGATTTGGCTACAAAGAAAAACTTGCAGAAAGGAAACAAAGAAGACGGAAGAATGAGACCCGCATAACGGGAACAACGACTGATTATCGCTGACAATACAATCGGACAAGATTGATGGCTTCGTATAAGCTTTTCATGGTGATGAGTCACCATGAAAAGCTTTTTACACGTTTATCAAAATTAGTTCATAAAAATCAAAAGCATAGCACTTTATTTTTTCCATTCCCATCTGACGATTTCATCGTAAACGGTTTTGGGAACCTTGACAACACCTACCAGCACCCTGGTTTTTCCCTGATCGACAGGCCCGGTTAAAGTTGAATTCTGGAGTTCATACCCATTGAGATCGACGGCAACAACATTTATTGTTATCTCATCTGACGGCCCATGGTTTTTAACAAACGCTTTAACGGTCAGAGAATAATTCTCAACCCCTTTTTCCATAACCAGTGTGTCGATTTTTAAGACCGAAATATTGTCTGCGGCAAATACATTTGCCGTCAGCATCATGCATAGCAAAAAAAAGAAACCGCACATGGTTCTGATATGTATTTTCATAATTACCCTCATCAACATTTATGTTAGTATGTCAAAATTAAATTCTAATAAAATATAAATAACCATTTGATAAAATAAAATTTTTTAATAATCAAAAATACTTATCTGTTATATCAAATAGGCTCTGTTATTATAAAGTTTATATTATATATTTTTTATAGTCTGGTAACAAGCATATTTATATTAATCTTTAAAGATTTTTAAATGGCGTTTACACTCTATTGACGAACACTTGACTACAGAAAACGTTTGTATAAAAAGTTGGTAACCGTTCACGGGGTCGTAATTATCAGTTTTTCGTAAATCACTGATCTGTAACCGTTTACAGGGTGACGCAGATGCGAGGCGCCGGGCACGAAGACGTACTCGTCGTACTTCAAGTGCCCGGGAACAAAGCAGGTGCGGCGCCCTGTGAACGCTTACAAAAATTATAATCAGGGTGACGACCATGCCACAACCTATAGCCATCATTGGCGGAAATATTGCCGGGCTGTCCGCAGCCTACCACCTGGCCCGAAAAGGATGCCCGGTAATAATTTACGAACGCAAAATATGGGACAAACCCTGCGGCGGAGCAATCAGTATTGAATATGCCTATTATCTGGCCAAAAAACTGGGCATTGATATTCCTGAGCTGGACCAATACATCCCGCATATTCATTTTTACTTTAAAGATCACCGCAGTATTGAGACTGACGGCCTGTTCGTCACTATCTCAAGATATAATCTGCAGCAGCAGCTGATCAGCAGACTTCAAAATGATCCAAACATTGATATCATTTTCAAACACATGACACGTAAAGATCATAACCTATTCTCGGCCCAAACCATTTTATCCACAGGTTTTTCCGGGCTCACCCGCCAGATCATTGGAAAAGAATGGCATAACCGGGAATATGCCCTGGCATTAAAATACTCAGGGTTTTTCAGGAAAAACTCACAAAACCCTTCTCATCTGATGGCTTTTGACAGCCGGTTAAAAGGTTACGGGTGGGTATTCTTTGGCAGCAACAGCCAATTTAACATCGGCATCGGCGGGTTGATTGAAAAAAAAATCATTTACGAAAAATTTGAAGAATTTACCAAACAGATCAATGACCGTTTCAACTATGGTATCCGCCTTGAATCATCTCCGGCTGTATGGAAAATCCCTATCACGTTAAACAACTGGAATACGCCGGTATCATACTACAAAAACGGCATCGAATTTATAGGCACCGGTGATGTTCTGGGACTGGCGCATCCGGTGATTGCCGCAGGCATTGAACCGGCCTGGCAGTCCGGCTGGCTGCTGGGCGAAAGTTATGACCCGGCGACCCATACGATAAAAACCGCCCGATACAGGCATTTGCTGAAAAAAAATTTACAACTCACCAGCCGGAAACCGTTTGATATTGTTCTTTCCCACATTCTCCGCTTAAACTGGATTCCTTTCAAGGATCAACAGGCATATTTTTTGATGAAACTGTTTCATAAAAAAATTATTCATCAGATAAAAAAATACCCCTGGTTTGCCATGATTCATGACGGGGAAAAAGAAACAGGATTTAAAATAGACGCGTAATGATCATAACGCTATATCGACCATATACGGAAAATGATCTGACGGATAACGGCCATTAATTTCATCATGAATAATTTTCGCAGCCTTCACCTTAAAAGACGGGGTAGCCAGAATCCAGTCCATCCGTGATAACTGGGGAACTCCGCTAAACCCATGATGGGTATAACTTTTTTCAGATTCATCTCCGGAAATCGCCACCCATGCATCACAAAGACGGGTTTGCGGCAACGTCAGCACTTCATGAACCCGGGATGCGGGATCATCATTAAAATCACCCATCAGAATAATGGGATCTTGCTGTTGATCCGCCCATTGAGAAATGATTTTTGCCTGTTCAAACCGGGCTTCAACGCCGAGGTTATCCAGATGGGTGACCGCAGCAATGATTTTTTGATGTGATTTCCCGACCCGGATATGGGCAATGCTGATCATCCGGGGAAACGCACTGTCCCAGTTTTTACTTAAATGGACATCCGGCGTTTTAGACAGCCAGAAATCACTGCTTGCTTTAAGCACACATGCTTCTTTTCTTAAAAAAAGAGTGGGGCATTGAATTATTTTATCCGGTGTCCGGCCCGGCAACACAATCTCATATTCCGGCAACTGATCGTTCAGGTACATCAACTGGGTCCATTTGCCTTCCTGTGTTCCGAGTATGTCCGGCTGATAGCGGTTAATGATTTCAACCACCAGTTCACGGCGATTTGCCCAGGCATTTTCACCGTCACGATCATTTTCAAAACGCAAATTAAATGTCATTATTTTCATACTGACTGTATTTCTCCTGCTGGAAAATTGATAAAAACTATGATAGGCATAAATTTTAATTTAACCTGAATTGACTTATGTTTAACATAACTGGCTGTTCAGAACAACTGCTCAACCTTATCCATTTTAATACAAAAGAATGAAACAGGAAAATAAATGACGGATTTACCAGAGACCATTTCATCAGAATCCACCGGGCCCCATAATGTTAAACTCAACGACTGGATCAGCTGCGCGCCGTTTGAAACGCTGCTGAACATGGAAATTATTATTGCTAAAAATGCCAAAGCAACGTTGAGACTGCCGTTTTATTACGACTATGCCCAGGGCGCCGGTTTGATGCATGGGGGGGCCATTGTCAGCCTGGCAGACACAGCCGTTGTTATGGCAATCAAAAGTTTTTTGCCGCCCCAGACTCATTTTGCGACCATTTCCTTAAACTCAAAATTTCTTTATCCGGTAAAAAAAGGCATTATAACCGCCAGGGCCGAGGCTATAATTGAAGGCGACAGAACCATCCGTGGAACGGCAACTGTTTTCAATGATGACGACAAACCGGTTCTGGAATTTCAATCATTATTCAAAATCGCCAGAGACCGTCAAATAAAAACACCCCCTGAATATTAAAAGAACCAATCATGCTGATTCGTAACAGCTTCAGATTTCTAAAAATAAAATTCCACCTCATTAAAGAATACTATCTACTTTTTATTAATTTTCTCTCTTCAATTCATGAATCACTGACTGATCATCCAGCAGTTATTTTTTTAACCAATCGGGTATTATCTAAACGCATTTTTCCCCGAAAAAACCCTGTTTTCAATTATGTTAATAAATTTATCAGCACACTGATTGAGGCCGCCCTTCTGATTACAGCCACCGGGGTACTCTGCTTTATCATATACTATACATTCGGCATGTTATGGTATGCATATCTGAGCACCCCGATGGCGGATAATTTTATTTCCCTGCATCCCGAACGGGCCGAGACAATATTTGAATTTTCAGAACTCAATCTGATTTATTTCAGCATTGAAGTCACGTTGTCAGCATTTATAATTTGCTTTGCGATCAGTGCCGTCTGCCGTTTTCTGCACATCTGCCATTATCTTTATCTTTCACAGGGGTTATTCGGAAAACTGATCTACTGGGGCGTCCCGCTCACTGGTGCGGTATCTTATTATATTAAAAATGAATACGGTTTTTCCGACTGGGAAGCCACGGGTTGCATGGTCATGCTCCCGACATACCTGCTGTTTATCAGCTGTTTTAAATATTCCGAAAAACTGGTTCCCGAAGCCGGTGATATACTGAAAATATTAATCCCGTGGATCAAACGGTCATCTCGAAAAACTTATCAAAAGATTAATGATCTGGCCCAATATCTGGTCAAACCATAAACAGGAGAATACCTGATGGAATGTAAAAAAGAAGAAAATTTAAACAATTGCAACTGCAGCTATGAACCGTGTGCCCAAAAAGGAATTTGCTGCGAATGCATCAAGTATCATTTAAAAAGCCGACAACTTCCGGCCTGCTGTTTTTCTGAGGATGCAGAGGCCACCTATGACCGGTCATTTGAACATTTTGCTAGGCTTGTTCAGCAAAATAAAATCTGACTTTCTATAAAAATATTAAATTAGAAATTAAACTTAACCTTATTTATGGTGCACATTTATGTATAATAATTTGATTTTCACAATAACTGAAAAAATTCTCACAAATACAACATATGCTGTTTCTGAAAAAGAAGCCCTTTTCCTGGCCGATCTGGAGGGTGATGACATTATTGATCTGCTTGCTTGTGCGAACAGGATCACGTCGGCATTTTTGCCAAAAGAAATCTTCACCTGCACCATTATTAATGCCAAATCCGGGCACTGTTCCCAGGATTGTGCATTTTGTGCCCAGTCCGCCCGCCACCAGACCGATATTAAAACCTATCCCTTGCTGAGCAAAGATGAAATGGTGACCAATGCCCTGGAAATGGAGAAAACCGGAGCCACATATTTTTCCATGGTCACCAGCGGCGAACGCCTGACTGACGCTGAAATCGAAACCATCTGTAGCGCAACAACTGAGATCAAAGCCAAAACCGGCCTGAGTGTCTGCGGATCGCTGGGGATACTGACGGATAATCAGGCACAGGTATTAAAACAAAGCGGCATGACCAATTATCATCACAATCTTGAAACCGCAGAAAGTTTTTTTGATCAAATCTGTACGACCCACACCTATGCCGAAGATATTGAGACTTTAAAAGCCGCCACCGCATCCGGACTGCTGGCATGTTCCGGCTGTATTCTCGGACTCGGAGAATCCTGGGCCCAGCGGGTCGAAGTGGCCTTTACCTTAAAAGAGCTGAACGTAAATAGAATCCCGATTAATTTCTTAAATCCTATTGCCGGAACCCGCCTTGAGCACCAATCACCACTGGCTCCCATGGATGCATTAAAATCGATTGCTTTATTCCGATTCATCAACCCGCAGACGGATATTACCATCTGCGGCGGCCGAGAACATACGCTTAAGGACTTCCAGTCCTGGATATTCATGGCCGGTGCCAATGGGGTCATGATCGGAAATTATCTCACTACCCGGGGAAGAGATATGCAGATGGATCTGGAAATGATCGATACTTGGCAACGGCTACACAGGTAATTATTTTATCTTCACGCAGATTCCAGCTTATCCACAAATTTTTCAACCTGCATATCCACTTTAATTAAGTTAAGTTCAATGTCCAAGATTTATGCAGTCAACAGCAGGCACGGTGGCCTGCTCTACGAGGTTTTGCGATAAGCTCCGTAGGGTAGGCCACCGTGCCTACCGGTCGAATGGTGACTTAACTTAACCGAAGCAGATAACCAGGTTTTTCTATTCCAGTATATTAATATTTTCCACTCCCCTAAGGTTTTTCGAAGTAAAAAATCAGGGTTTCCCTGATTGACTTTAGTTTATTTTTGTGTACAGTGTTTACTATAAAAATTATAGTTTTACCGTTGACAAAGCCAAATCCGTTGTGAAGCGGAGACGGAAAGCCACGGATCTCAAGTAGACCGCCGGGTTACCTCATAGAAAAGGTGCCCGGATTTTTTTTCCTGGCACAAAAAACAATTATTCATGGGGGAGAAAAAAATGAAAAAAGCATTAATTTTTTTAACAATTTTATGTGTATGTATTGCTTTCACGACCGGCCCGGCTGACGCAGCAAGTATGAAAGGTATGAAATACGGAATATTCAATATTCTTGGAATTCAGGCGGATCATACTTATCATTGTGCATATTATAGTAGCTGGTGGAACGGCAGCGGCTACGATTGCTGGTCCTGGACCGGCGGCGAATCTGGTGGGGATTATATCTCTAATTCATATGGATATGGCGACTATGGTGATTCAAAATGTACAACCTCCAACTGGGGATGCCGCTATATTTATGCTGTCCAGGGAGTTTGCCACCAGGAAGCCAACCGCGGCCTGTACACATCCGGTAAAAACATTGCCAGCGGCAACGTCGGCGGATACTGGCTGACTGGTCCCGTATTCGGAACTTACGGCGAATGGTCATCGTGGACCGTATGCAAGACCTCTTGCTGGCTGTGGTGGTAAGTAATTTATTGATATTTAAAACAATCGTTTATTGACAAAAGCCTTCCTTTGTATTAACAGTTTTTGAGCTGTACAAAGGAAGGCTTTTTTTATATCCACATGGCCGGAAACATACCCCCAAAACATATACGGAAGACTGATGAAACCCTGTGAAAAAAATCCGATATTTATTCTTTTAGTAATTGTTATTCTTTTGGTAATTTTCGGGTGCAACAATTCCGATTCAACAAATAGCGAAAAGACTCAAAAAATCATTCCCCTGATCGTCGGAACCTGGCAGCAGACTGCTATCGGAAAAAAAGAAGTATCCGGTGTGCTTGTCAAAGTAACCTTTTCCGAGCACACGATGACGATGGATGCGCCGGGATGTATGATCATCGGCGACTATACCACTGCCGACGGCGTGCTTACCTTTACGGTCACGTCCACCCAGGGGGAACGGTGCGCAAAAAATCAGGCGATCGGCCAAAGCGACAGTGTTCACTATCGTGTAACGGAATCAGAATTAATCCTGACCCCTCTTTTGGCCAAAAAAGAAAATCAATTGATATATAAGCGAATTAACGCCGATCAACACCAATAATATCATTTCATTGTCAAAACTTTAAAAAGGCAAAAGAATGAAGAAGCAAAACAAAAACATATTAATCGGATTATTTCTTGGGTTTATCGTAATAATTGCAATGTCAGCGTATTTACTTTTAGATGATGGATCGATGGATAAACCCCCCGTGGTTTCAAATGAAAAAGGAATCTCAAAAAAATCTCATGATATCGTATCTGAGGCCGAAACTGAAAAAAAACCGGTACCGGGTGCTGCCCATGAAACCCCCGCCCCTCTTTCGAAGCCGACAGATGCCGGGGCATCGGAAAGCACCTATGTTTCATATCCTGAAACGCTGGTTGAGTTATTGGGAATCGATATGAACGAACTCGTGGAAGAGCGCGATGCATTTAAAAGCACAATTATCCATATCGGATGGATGGACCGCATCAATGAAATCCTGAAAAATCTTGATCCTGAAAAAAAAGCCGCGATCATTAAAAATCATACATCGCTTCTGTATATAAAAGACAAACTAAATGAAGCTTACCTTACCGGAAAAATTGATCACGAGACGTTTAAAAAAGCCCTCGCTGATCTGATGAAGTGGCATCAGAGATCCTATGAATCCATTCTTACAGATGCTGAATATGAAGCCCTGTTTGAGATTACCCCTGACTTAGTTGACGATACAATTGATGCAATAATTGATCAAACCCCGGATTACAGTTTTATTCTAAATCAGGAGATACCGGCTGACGAGGTCGCCAAACAGGTACAGGGATATAAACTGGAAGAAGTCAATTCTCATTTTAAAAGAATGATCCTTGACCGGGACGCTCTCGGCAAACAGATTAATTCCGGAGAAGTGACGCTCGACCAGGCAAGATGGACTTTAAACGAAAGCCAGCAGGTCTTTATTGGTAAATGCAAGGAAATATTGACCGAAGATGAAATCAATACAATTTTTGGGTCTGTGGAAGCACTGGAATCCGGTGCTACGCAAACCGAAGCGCCAAAAGTTCTGGGCGATACGGATGAAATGGAGCTCGGTTTTAAAATTGAAAACCCGATAACCAGCATAGAAAATGTCACCGAAAAAATTGATCAAAATAAAATTGGCGATATCAAGTTTTTTTACCAGCAAAGGGCGATGGAAAGAGAGGAACTTATAGAAAAGCTGGAGGCCGGCGAGCTCACACCCGAGGATATCGAAAACATGTCCAATGAAATGGATGCTGTGTTTGAGGATAACTGCCGGGACACATTGACAACCGACGAGTATCAATTACTCTTTGACAATCCCGAAAACAAAGAACCTGTTGAACCTCCTGCCCCGGAGACCTTAAAAGAATGAACCGAACAAGAAGTAACAAAAAAATAATGAGTCAAATATGAATCATAACATCATATTCACTGCCTGCATTTCCCTGTGGTTTATGATACTCCCAGCCGGGTTCAATTTCGGTGTTGCCAATGCAGCTGACATGTCCGGTGACTCCATGAAATCAACCCATCAAACCATACCTCAAAACAGCGAATCCACATTGGATGCAACACCAGGTACTGATGCCGGCACATCAAAAAACGCCGCCCTTTTATACCCTGACCCCATCCTTCAGCAACTTGGGATCAATCCGTCTGACATTATCAAAAATCAGTTGAAATTTAAAAATAACAGGATTCATATTGAGTGGATGGATCATGTTCATGAGGCTCTCCCGGGAATTTGCCGGGAAAAAAAAGACGCGATTATTAAAATACATACATCACTTCTTTTCATTAAAGACAGATTAGATAAAGCCTTTTTCCGCGCCAAAATAAATAAGCAGGAATATACAACCCAACTTACCGGGGTGATGAAATGGTTTCAGGCGTCCAATCGTTCTTTTTTAAGCATAGAAGAATACAATGCCCTGTTCGGGATATCGGGCCAGAATGATGAAAGGTTGTCGGCCAACGCCTCTGATGGCAAAATTGATTTTCCCGTTAACAATCCGGAAACGACCGTTGAAATGATAAAAAAAAATTTCGATGACACAACGATAAAAAACATCTCTCGTTTTTATCATGTACAATCACAGGAACTTCGGGATATGAAAAAAATATACGAAACGGAAGAGCTCCGGGAAGAAGATGCAAAACAAATCAAAAATGATATGCTAATGGTAGAAAGAGAATTAGCGGCAGCCTTCATAAGTTACTGCCGTGACATATTATCAGAAAATCAGTTTAAACTGCTTTTCGGCACCAGTAAAAACGAATAACCCGCTTTCTACCGGTTCAGAACCGGCCATGAAACCGATCCTGATGGAGCAAAATCTATTATGAAATTAAAACCAGCATTCCTCACTCCCGCATTAATGTTCTTTTTGATCATCACCCTGACCGATTATACCAGTGCAAAAGAATCAGATCCGTCTCCACAGGTGATAATTGAACAAACCTCCTTTGAGTTTTCTCCGGTTATTGCCGGAACCGATGTGACTCATCGTTTCAGCATAAGCAATAAAGGGGACGCGCCTTTGAATATCCCAGGGGTATATTCAGGGTGAGGATGCCTGACGGTCTCGTATTCGAGACAAATCCCTCCCGGCGGGACGGGTGAAATTACATTAAAGGTCAAAACAGAAGGCAAGGCAGGTAAAAAAGTCAAACAACACGCAACCGTATACACGGATGATCCAAACGTTGCTACCATTGAGTTGACCCTGACCGGGGAAGTAATTTCAGCGGCTGATGTGAACCCAAGAGTTGCGCGCCTGACCGGCCAGGCCGGTGATACGATTTTTACCGATCTTACTATTACACCTCCGGCCATCAATAAATTCGATATCACCGATGTGAGAGCTAAAGATGGCACAAACATCAGTTTTAAAATGGAAAAAAAAGTCAAATCAGACCCGAATCATTTTATGCTCCACATTTCAAACATAAAACCGGACCCGGGCCGCTATTTTGATAAAATTACGTTAAAGACCACCAGTACAATCAGTCCGGAAATCGACATCCGGGTATTTGGCATCATCCGGGAATAAACTATAATTGATGGCTTCGTAAAAAGTCCAAATTCTTTGTTGCGCTTCATCCTTCGTCTCTTCATGGTACGCTAAGTACAAATCATCACTCAGAATTTGCGCGCCTCGAATTTGGAGCTTTTTTCTTTGCCATCGAAATCTGACTTTTTACGAGTCTGTCACAATTAATTTATTCTTCGGATTTCTTTTTCTCATCTGTTTCACCGCCCGACTTTGGGGGTGTAAAAAACTGTTTAAAAAATGACTGTAAAGGATTTTCCGCCGTAAAAGCTGACGGTGCTTCTCCGGTAAGTGTTGATCCCATTTCCAGCCATTTACTGAAGTGTTCATCTGCAACGTTTTTATATGACAAATAACTGTTAATCATTTTTTCTAAGTATTTACCAAAAAATTCAGATAGTTCAGTCTCACCGTAACGAATCACCAGATGCAGCAGAGGCACCGGAAGCAGTACATTTTTCTTTTTAGCCTCTTCCATAACTATCTGTGTCAGAGTAACTGCCGTGACATCATCTCCGCTGTCAACTTTCGTTACTTCCACCCAC
>JAQIBZ010000112.1 GCA_027858815.1 Desulfobacteraceae bacterium | reverse complement strand
CGTTCAAGGATAAATTCAAACACGCTGTAATGGACCCGGTCCCCGAAATCCTTGAGAATCTTCGCCAGTCTGGTTCTTCTTTTATCATCCGGAATATCATAGGAAACCAAGTATAACATGTGTTTCACACCTTTAGCATGAACGGGGTATACGGCCGGTTATCCTGAATCGTTGCGGCCAGATTCTCTGCCTGGATGCGGATGGATTTCCGCAATGTGGTGTTTTGCCCGGTGTCCGGATGGATAAACACATGATTAATCATTTTTTCATATTCGGCAAAATACCGCTTTATCGCCGTTTGCTTAAAGACAACGTCGCTGTTTTGGGGGTTGGCATAAAAATCATCCGGCTTGAAAATCCGGTTGTTGGCAAAGTTCAGCACCAGGCGGTCCGCAACCGGGGCGCGGAATTCTTCCATGAGATCCGCAGCCAAAGAGGCCCTGCCGTAATCCACACCGTGAAAATATCCCAGATACGGATCAAAGCCTAAGCCGTCGAGTAAAGAAGCGATGTCGTTGAAAAGCATGGTATAGCTCAAAGACAGCATGGCATTGACCGGATCGGTGGGCGGGCGCTTATTTCTTCCCGTAAAAGAAAAATCCCCCAGAATCATTTTGGAAAAGGCATTAAAATAGGTTTTTGCCGCAGATCCTTCCAGTCCCAGCAGCCGGTCCAGACGATCTGCGGAATCCAACCCGGCAAGGGATGCCTTTAACTCATGATTTTCGGAATTTAAATCAATTGCGGGATGATTATAGGAAAACAGGCGCATGAGAGTGAGGCAGTTGTTGATTTTTCCGAATACAAATTGTTTGGAAATCGCCAGGCGAAACATGTCATCATCGTATTTCCGGAACTGGCAGACCCGCAGGAAGATATTTTTGGTGGCCGGAGAGGTCAGTTGTCCCTTCAACCGGCCGGTCCGTGAGAAAATCGCCATCTCAATGCCGTGTTTAAACAGTTCATTAACCGCCTGGGTGGTGAACTGGACATTCCCGAATATCAGGACGGCATCGATTTTATTGCACTGAACCTCCAGCAGTGTTTCTTCTTCTTTCTGCACAATCAGCCGGTTGCCTGTTTTACGGAGAACGGAATTCTGTTCCGTGAGGTAAAGATTTGCCATGGCTACCACCCTTTCTTTTTTTTCAGCAGATACGCATTCAGATTAAACGGCCCCGGATATGCAAGGATCTTCCGGTGTTTCTGCTGAACTTCAAACGGTTTCATGATCATGCTTTTTAAAAAAACCACCCCGAGAAATTTAAATCCTTTATCAAAGGAGACAATCTCTTTTTCATCCAGTTCCAGCAGCAACTTTTCAAGAACATGTTCGGTCAATTCAAGGGCCTGTGCCGCAGTTTTCGGGGATTTGCAAAGGATGACAAAATCATCGGAATATCGAATAAACTTAAATCCCTTTTGTAGCATTTCCTCGTCGAGCTCATCCAAAAACAGGTTGGCAAGAATCGGTGAAATGGCCGACCCCTGGGGGATGCCTTTTTCAATGACCGACAGGGTGGTTCCGTCCCATACTTCCGCCTTTACCCAGAGTTCAACAAGTCGCCGGATGTTGGGGGCCGCCACCACATCCCGGAATTTTTTTAAGAGCAGTTCATGATCCACCGTGTCGAAAAACGCATCAATATCCGCACTCACCACATACCGATAGCCTTTGTCATAATATTCCTTAATCTTGTAAACCGCCTGCTTGACCGAGCGTCCTTTCCGGTAGGCGAAGCTGCAGGTTTCGAATTCTTTTTCCACAACCGGTTCAATCAGATTCAGCATTGATTTCTGAAGCACCCGGTCCCGGACTGCCGGAATGCAAAGTCCCCTGGGTTCCCCGTTTTTCTTTGCCACCTGAATTTTCATCAGCGGCAGCGGAAAATAGGTTTTCCGCCGGAGTTCCTCACTCAACGCAAACAGATTGGCATCCAGGTGATGTTCAAACTGACCGATGGTAACACCGTCAACACCCGCACAGCCATGGTTGGCCTTGACGGATTGAAAGGCGGTTGAAAGGGCGGATACTTTCATATCGTTAATCCCTCAAAAAGGGTTATGGTTAAATATGACGACATCTCCGGTGACCGGGGATCGGTAAATCAGTTTTACCGCCTTGCCGTGGAGCGCATGGGCAATGGACAAATAAAGCCAGACCGGCGCCGGCCCGGTAAGGGTCACTTCGTTTCCGTCACCTGCCAGTTCGAGGACTTTTTTGAGGTAGGCCGGAAGGTCGGAGAGTTTGGCGGTATCGGTGAAAAGGGTATTTATTTTGATTTCGATAGTCTTCATAAACATAAATAGTTAACTTTTCTTTTTTTCACTTGTAAATGCTAACAAGTAATTCACTGTTTTATCAAAAACAATTTCAGGGGTGATACTGACGGAAACAACTTCGTTTTTACCAGTCATCTGCTCTACGTACTGAATGTCAATCCCCTCATCAATCGCACCGAAAATGGCACCGACCGTTATTGTTTTCGTTCCCCCTGTCATATCGAGTATAACATCCGCTTTACTCAACCCAAAAACATGCAAATTTTCTTCAGCATAAATATTTGAAACGACCTTTTTCACAGTTTCAATTAGTTCTACACCATCACACCTTTCTAATTTACATGGTTTGTTTCCAATTTCCTTTTCATCCGCCAGCTGGGGAGCTTTTTTAAAAAAAACCTTTTTTTTTAAAAAAACTTCAATACACTTTCTGAAAGGATAACTATCCTCTGTAGTGATAGGCCACACAAATTTAAGATATTCTTGATGTTTATGCAGGCCCCTAAAAAGCTGACCAATGCTGGGGATTTTAAATAATTCATCCAGATCATCATGGGAAGCATCTTCAATTTTCTTAATGATCTCATTGGGGGTTATATTTTTAGGTCTGCTCACCAAAAGGACAAGGCCCCTATGAACAGTCTGGGCTTTGCCAGGCTTTAAAGTCGGGACAGTTCTTTCGGGCTGCTTTTGATTGTAGACAAGAAACATTATCCAACTGAAAAACAGCAGAATGCAGAAAAAATTAAATAAAGATTTGTATGATTGTATATCGATAAGTTCGTTTATAATTTCAGATATGCTTGTTGTCGCCATGCCCATCAAAAATAGTGTAACGAGTCCCTTGAAAATAATTGAAGGTATGTTTTTATCGATTCCAAGCACTTTTAAATCAGACATAGGATATTCCTTATTTTATAATTGGTTTTATCCTGAGGCATTGTAATTCTTTATATGTCATGCGATTCCTGACAATTGTTAAAAATTTAATGGATGTCATTCATTTACTCCAATTCCAACAATGCAAGTTCTTTTATATCAGGTGGAAGGGCGCTATATTCAATTGCCTCTTTTAGCCCTTGAGCCGGCGGCCACCTTCTTGTTGACCGTGTTTCAATAATCTGATCAATATTGTCTTCATTAATTGTAATATCTTCCCAACTGTAGGCTATTTGTTTTAATAAGCTGTTTGTTTCTATCTGATCGGCTGTTAAATTCAATTTATTAACAGCATAATCAAATATTTTTTGAGCATCGGTTGTTTTGGACAATCTGATATCCGGGTTTGCTTTAATAAATCTTTTTAAGCTCTCCTTAACGGGCTTATATATTCGATTTAATTCTTCAATTGATTTTAACGAACTCGCTTTAATTCCAATCAGGATAATTTTTAAGGGACTGAATTTCTGGTAAAGCGGAAGAAGTTCTTTGGTTAAGGTTTTTAGATTGACTGCTGTTGTAAAGGCTTGCGACAAAGCGGCAATATTTCCTTTTTCTTTGCTTAGCTGCAGAAGGCTTTTTATATTTGCTGAAGAAATCTGTTCAAGTAGCTCCGCGTTTTGTTCCTCAACGCTTTTAAGGACTTCAAAGCGACCATAGCCGACTGCGGTTTTTCCGCCTATACCCTCTTTGGAAAGAGCCATTCTTAATACAGATTTAATGAGCTGCCTTTCTTTTTTTTCGCCCTGAATGGTGACAAAAAATTTGATATTTGGATTCAAGGCGGCAATTTTTACGGGTATGGGGTTTTCGGTGCCATCGGGAAGCCTGCTCCCGCCATAATATTTCGGGTGATGGACATTTATAATATCATCCGTAAACCAGTTATCTTTGGAATTTAAATATATCCAGGCATCATTGAAGATAACCGACCCTACATAGGCCTTATTATCAGCTTCTCTAACTCCACCAAAAAGTTCGACCTGAAAGTCGCTTTTTATACTGCTCGTGTTGCTCGTTTGCCATGAGTCTCCTCCATGTTCGGCAAGATAGGAAGACACGGCCCCTTTAAGTGTTGATCCTGAAATATAGGGCACGCCCCAGGGTCGATTCAGATTCACACCGAACTCGTGAACCGATGCATTTCCTGTTCCGAGCAATATTTTTGTTGTTGAAATGATATCAAAGGATTCACAGTCCGCCTGCTTTTCCATGATTGATTTCCATTGGTCAAACGCATAGCCATAGCTTTCTTTAAGAGACGCTGAACTTTTGAAGCCGGACATTACTTTCAACATGCGGTCTTTATGGATAGATTTATCGGTAGATGTGGATGGATCGTCAATATTATGGTTTAGTTTGTCCAGTCGAAGGCCGAGATTTCCGCAACTTGTAAAATCACTTGCCACAAATCGTTCGTGCTGTTTTCTAATCGCAATCATATTTAATCCCCCTCTGCCGTGCCGCTGATAAGAATATCACTGATCCGTTTGTGCCATTGAAGGAGCTTTAATATTTCAGACGTGGTGCGCATATATTCCGGCAGCTCCTGTCTACGAACCACATGAAGAAATTCATCCGTATTTTGTGCGCGGACAATATTCAGTTTAAAAAGTTCATCTCTTAAATGTTCTAGTAAATCGCCATGGTGCTTTTCTTTTTCCTTGGTCGCTTTGGCAGCAAGAAAGGTAAGAAACTGAATAAGCCCGACCGTCCGCAATAGTCCGCCGGAGCGTTTATTCAATGCTTTATACTTTCTGGCAAATTCGCTGTCCTTGCGTTCAGCATGTTCGGCAACAGAATGTTCTTTTCTTTCTTTTTCAATAAATTTTTGTATTTTATCGAAAACAATATCCGAATATATTTGACTTTTACTTTGCATTTGTCAGGCTCCTTTCGTCAGGCTGAATTTAACCGCAACAAATCCCTTGCCGGTGGTCGCCTTGCCGCCAATCTGGCAATAAATCGTTTCTGCGGCAGTTAGAAAAGTGGTAAGTTCTTCAGCAGTGGCAGTGTGCTTGCTGTTATATGAGTGATCAACACCCATGACGCCGGAGAATAATGATTCTGGAGGGATCGTCTCTTCATACCATAAGGCCCCATCCTTGACGGTGCCAGTGTCTTTATTAATGGCAATTCTTGCATCCACAGGCAGTCCGCTTTCACAGCAGAAATTAAGGCAATTATCATCCACAATGCAGAATCTTTTTTTGAAAATATTTTGCCCTTCTTCATCTTTAAAAAAGAGCGGCGCAATAATATCGGCCCATTGATCGGCAAGATCATCACTATTATCAATTAGCAGATCCATTTCTTCAAGCAGGATAGAATTGTGATTTGTTTGTTTTAAAAGAGAATTTTCCGTAATCAATGCTTTGTAGTTTCCATTGTCCGCACTTAATCCGATCGTTGGAATGGCGGGCATCTGTTCAGCATTTCCGATTCTGCTATTTAGCGTCTTTAATTGCTGAAGCGTGAATGGTGAAGCAAGATACGCAAATGTACCAAAAAAGGACCGCACGGGAAGGGCAAGGAGATTGGCATCTCCAACTGAAATTGCAGAGGCAAATTCACTTGAACCGTCTCCTCCGAAAAGTGAGATAACCGTCTCTTCCCAGTCGTCGTTTCCAGTATTGTTACCAGAGCCATTGCTCAGGAATCCATCCTTGAGAACTCCTTTGATGGATGATGCGGGCACAATGGGATGACCGGAGACACTGTTTCTCGCTGTGGGGAGGTCAATATCATTGAGCCCCTGGCCGATGCCGCAATGAACAGGTGAAAGCGCGCGAAGTGTAAAAATTTGATTTAACATGATTGTTCTCCTTTAGTTATTGTCGTTTACGATGGCGGTTCCAACAATACATTGTCCATAGCCATTATTGAGTGCGGCAGTGTTGCTTCTATCCAGCGCATTACCCCAAAAATAACCGGCTATTTCAGCCGATTGATTTTTATCTTTTATTTCTATGAGATAAACAGACCCCGGCGGCACTAATTTTTTCATTGCTTTTGGGGCACCTTTTTTATTATCCCGGCCACAGATTTTGTAATCCCAGCCACTGACACCCTTCCAGCCGGCAATGCTTGCTGAGCGAAGCCTGACTTCAAAATTCGTTTCAGGAATTTTCACCCATTGGATGGTATCTGCGTTCAGGTCGGGGGCAAGCCAGTCCGGACACCATGCACCGAAATCTCCATGGGTGGTGAGGATCAGTTTTAAGAAATTAAGTTCTTTGAAATAATCCGGGCATTCGGGGAAATAGGATTCTGTTTGCGACAGGGTCACACGCTTGCGCTCCCCCCCAAGGTAAGCTTCACCTGAAATATTGTCAGCCTTGTCGTTAACAACATCAAAACAGATGGATAGGTCGATTAACGTCTTCTCGATTTTACTTTTCATAAAAAAACCAGCGTTTGAAAAAAGTTTGCCTTCTTGGGTCGTATACGTGTTTTTGTCTATTGCATTATGAATTTTAATATCTTTGACTGGCGGTTTGATTCCGATTTCAGTGAAGTTAAAATGTGCAGTGTCGGTGAGTTCTCCTTTCAAATAGTTCTGGTAAAAATGCCAGTGAAAGAAAAACGGTTTTTCTTTTGCAGGTCTCTTCTCTAAGGAAACGGTTGGAATCAACCATTGGCGATTGGCAATATCGGTGCCGCAATCTTCGCCGATTGTGTTAAACGTTAATGGATGTACAATTAGTGTGTTTTTTTTATCGTTTTTTGTAAAAATCAGGTCTGCTGGCGGCGGCATAAGCGCCTTCCATTGTTCGTCAATCCAGGCCATCGGAAGAATTTTACGTAACCCGATGGTAAGGACAGCTTCGGCGTTTTCCGGAGTGTTAAAATAGTGCGGGTCACGTGTGTCTCCGGTTTTTGTCCGCACCATCCCGGTGATTGTTTGGGCAAACGGCCATTCATGGGAATTACCGCCGAACACGCCTGTTTCTCCAAACGGTTTGCCGTCTCTTAAAATAAGCGTTTCGTCTGTTATTAGTCTGTATTTCATAATTTTTCCCCCTGGCTTATGCGTTGGGCTTTTGCAATCTGATGGGCGCAGACCATTTTATCTGATAGCTGTTGAATGCTTGTTTGCCCCAACAACAGGTCTTTTAATGACGCATTATGTTCTTTTTGAGTAAATATACTCAACACCAGTGCTGATGCAGCGTTTTGTGGCACAATGCTATCGTCTGACGAATCAGTGAATCGGAGGTCTTTTCCGGCTTCAACCCTTGCCTGCCGGAGCTGATAGGCAAGGGTAGCCGGCAGCTTTTTTGATTTGTAGAGGTCGCACATGGCGGTAAATTTGGAAATAATACCGGTTGTGCCTTCAGTATCCCATTTGCCTTTGACGATCAGTTCCCCGCTGCTGCGTTTTTGCCGGATAATCGCCAAGGCGTTTTTTTCGTTAACGTCTTTTGCGATTCCTTCTGCTTTTCTGGCAGCATTGAGTGCCTGGTCAAGTGGCATGGAGTGGTGCACAATCGCAGCACCTACGCTAAACGTTGGCGGGGTGCCGGAGAGGCCAAGTGTGTTAAAAATGATTTTCATGGATTCGGCGAACTCTTTTCGTATTGCATCCGCGCAATCAATTATCGTATGGATCGGTACATATGCCATGACATCGTCTCCACCTGCGTAAATCAGTGAGCCATCAAATTTTTCGATTGTCTTCTCTACGGTTTTTGCAAATTCACCAAGGTGTTTTGTAAAGGTGCGATGCCCATCAGCCGTTTCTATCAGGCCAAGCGCATTTCCCATATTGTCGCCATCTCCGATAAGGATGCAGGCATATTTTTGTGGTTCACCTAAAATTCTTTTCAGTGCAATATAATCTTCGAATGCACCAGCTTGCTTAAGCTTTTTTGTTTCATAAAAAAAACATTCTGAATATTTTTCATCTGTAATATCCGGTATAGGATGCTGGTCTTTCCCGCCTGGGTTAAAGTTGTTGATAAATTTTGTCAAAAAACCAGTATGATCTGTTTTTTTTAAGCCAATAAGCCACGGGATAAGGGCTACCTTTGACAGGTCATCGAAATGTTTCTTTTGCCCTGATGCCAATGGAGCAAATCGTTTAATACAGCCCAGTGTGTCTAATCTTTCATTCTTTTTGATAAGGCCGATGACCTCATCCTGATCTTCTCCTGTCACTGCTTCGCGGATGCCATCAAGGCTGTTTTTGGGGGTACCGGTTCCATCCCATGCAGGTGCATTGAATTCACGGAGATTTTTTCGTCCGGCCATCAATCGTTCAAGTTTTGTTTTGGCTTCTTTGTAATCTTGTGAATATTCAACCCATGCGGCAAAAAATTCACCTGAGTCAGCGATTTGACGTTTATATAGACTCTCATTGATTTTAATTTTTTTAATTTTGGTTATATTTTCAAGGGCGGTGTCCGCATATTCTTGACGGTGTTCAGCCCATGCTTTTTTGGCATTTGCAATCACCTCGGATGGTGGCAGGTCCGATTCCAATTCTGCAAAAATTTTATTAGCAACAATCAATGAAGAATTTTTTTCAAGGTCATTGTTGGCACTTATGTACGGAAAAATGAGAGTGGCACCCTGTTCTTTCATTGAACGGGCGACTGTTTTTGACAATTCGGAAAGAATATGCGAACCGAACCATAAATCCCGCAGCTTTCGGGCCGATGCTATAAAATCCTGTACAGGCCCAATGGATATCTGAATAAGGTATTTTTTCATTTTACCTCCTCAAGACTTAAATGTTTTGCAAGATTTTCATAAATGGTTTCGCCATTTAATTTACCTAATTCATGCCCTTTTCTCATGGTTTTTGTTTTTTCATAACCTGTATGAAACGGCAGCAT